>DATBBS010000604.1:0-6640 GCA_036270895.1 Xanthobacteraceae bacterium | reverse complement strand
GGCATAGCGGCGGATCGGCGAGGTGAAATGGGCGTAGCGGCGCAGGTTGAGGCCGAAATGTCCGAAATTCTCCGCCGCATAGACGGCCTGCGCCTGGCTGCGCAACACCACCTCGTTGACGAGCGTCTCGGAGTCGCGGCCTCGCGCGCGCGCCAGGATGCGGTTGAACTGCTCCGGCCGCAGTGCGCCCGCCTTCGGCAGCGAGATGTCGAGCGTCGCCAGGAATTCGCGCAACGCGTTGAGCTTCTCCGCCGTCGGCTCGTCATGCACGCGGTAGACCAGCGGCGTGTGGGCGCGCTCGAGCGTCTCGGCGGCCGCCACATTGGCGAGGATCATGAACTCCTCGATCAGCCGATGGGCGTCGAGCCGCTGCGGCGTCACCACGCGGTCGACCGTGCCGTCGGGCTTGAGCAGGATCTTGCGCTCGGGAAGATCGAGGTCGAGCGGGCTGCGTTCGGCGCGGGCGCGCTTGAGCGCCGCATAGGCGGCGTAGAGCGGCCGCAGCACCATCGGCAGCAAGGGCTCGGTGACGGCATCCGCGCGCCCGTCGACGGCATCCTGCGCCTGGGCATAGTGCAGGCGCGCAAAGGAGCGCATCAGCACGCGGTGGAACATGTGCGACCGCTTGTGGCCGCCGGCGTCGATCACCATCCGCACCGCGATCGCCGCGCGGTCCTCGCCCGGCCGCAGCGAGCACAGGTCGTTGGAGATGCGCTCGGGCAGCATCGGCACGACGCGGTCGGGAAAATAGGTCGAGTTGCCGCGCTTGAGCGCCTCGCGATCGAGCGGCGAGCCGGGCCGCACATAATGGGCGACGTCCGCGATGGCGACGTCGACGATGAAGCCGCCGGGATTCTTCGGATCGGTGTCGGCGCGCGCGAAAACGGCGTCGTCGTGATCCTTGGCGTCGGCCGGATCGATGGTGACGAGCGGCACCTCGCGCCAGTCCTCGCGGCCCTCCAGGGTCGCCGGCCGCGCGCGTTGCGCCGCTTCCAGCACGTCGGGCGGAAAAACATCGGGGATGCCGTGCGCATAGATGGCGATCTGGCTCACCGCCTTCTCGCTCGCGAGCGAGCCGAGGCGCTCTTTGACGCGCGCCGACGGCTGGCCGAAGCGTCCGACCGTGTGGATCTCGACCGCCACCAGGTCGCCGTCGCGCGCGCCGCCCGTATGGGCGGCCGCGACGGTGATCTCGCGACCGATGCTTTTCTTGTCAACCGGCTCCAGCCGCCCGCCCTCGGGCAAGGCGCGGAAGATGCCGAGCACGCGCTGCTTGGCTTTGTCGACGATCTTGACGACGCGGCCGCGATGGCGGATCGCATCGCCGTCCTCGCCGATCTCCTCGGTCTTCACCAGGACGCGGTCGCCGACGCCCGCCGCCTCGCCGGGGCGCGACTTGCGCGGAACGGGCAAGCGGATCTTTGGCGCCTCGCCGTGCTGTTCGGTGTCCCATTCGGTCGGAACGGCGATGAACTCGCCGTCGCGGTCGCGCCCGGTGACGTCGGCCAGCACCACCGAAGGCAGGATGCCGGGATGGTGCAGCTTCTTGCGCCGGCGTTCGATGCGTCCGTCGTCGGTCAATTCGCGCAGCATTGTTTTGAGGGCGGCCCGGTCCGCATTCTTGAGCCCGAAGGCGCGCGCGATCTCGCGCGTGCCGACGTGGCCGGATTGCGTGGCCACGAAGGCGATCAGGTCTTCCTTCGAGGGGAGGCCGCGTTGGGTATGATGACCGGGCACGACATTCATCCGTCAGGCGCCGCACCGCCTATGGGCGGCGCCCGGCGCGTTGGCTAGTCCTATGGCGTCATGCCCGCTGACGCCAACCGTGACGTAGCAGGATTATTTCGCGGCCTTCTTCTTTTTTGGCGCGGGCTTCTGTTTCGGTTCCTTCGCGGCCGGCGCCGCCGCCTTGGCGCGCGGCGGAGCCTTGCGGCGCGCGCTCGGCTTGCCGCCGCTCTTGGCGGTCCGGGCGTCGAGCAGCTCGATCGCCTGCGCCAGCGTCACCTGATCGGGCGCGATGTCGCCGGGCAGTGTCGCGTTGACGCCGGCATGGCTCACATAGGCGCCGTAGCGTCCGTTCTTGGCCACGACCGGGCCGCCCTTCGGATGGTCGCCGAGCGGGCGGCCGGGGTCGGCGCCGAAGCGGCCCTTGCGCGGACCTTTGGCGATCTTCTCCGCGATCAGGGTGACGGCGCGGTTGAGGCCGATGGTGAAGACCTCGTCGATATTCTCGACATTGGCGTAGGTCTTGCCGTGCAGCACATAAGGACCGAAGCGGCCGATGCCCGCCTTGATGGGCTCGCCGTCCTCCGGATGCAGCCCGATCTCGCGCGGCAGCGACAATAGCTTGAGTGCCAGCTCGAGGTCGACCGTCGCGGGCTCGGTGCCCTTGGGCAGCCCGGCGCGCTTGGGCTTCTCGCCGTCCTTGACCGTCTCGCCGAGCTGGACATAGGGCCCGAAGCGGCCCGCGCGCAGCGTGACCTCGAGCCCGCTCTGCGGGTCCTCGCCGAGCTTCTTGACCGGCTCCATGGCGCCCTCGGCCGGGGCCGTGAGCGGGCGCGTGTTGCGGCATTCCGGATAATTCGAGCAGCCGATGAAGGCGCCGAACTTGCCGAGCTTGAGCGACAGCCGGCCGGTGCCGCACACCGTGCAGTGGCGCGGATCGCCGCCCTCGGGGCGGGGCGGAAAGATGTGCGGCGCCAGCATGTCATTGAGAACGTCGATCACCTGGGTGATGCTCAGGTCCTTGATCTCGCCCACCGCCGCCGTGAAGTCGCGCCAGAAGTCGCGCAAGAGGTCGCGCCACTCGATCTCGTTGTTGGAGACGCGATCGAGCTGCTCTTCCAGGTTCGCGGTGAAATCGAAATCGACGTAACGCGCGAAGAAGTTTTCCAGGAACGACACCACGATGCGGCCGCGGTCCTCCGGCACCAGCCGACGCTTGTCGATGCGGACATATTTGCGGTCTTTGAGGACCTGAAGGATCGACGCATAGGTCGAGGGGCGGCCGATGCCGAGCTCCTCCATGCGCTTGACCAGCGAGGCTTCCGAGTAGCGCGGCGGCGGCTCGGTGAAATGCTGGGACGCGTCGATCTCACGCTTCTCCAGCGCCTCACCCTGGCTCATCTCGGGCAGCCGGCGCGACTCATCGTCCTCGGTCTCGTCATCGCGGCCTTCCTGATAGAGCTTGAGGAAGCCGTCGAACTTCACCACCGTCCCGTTGGCGCGCAGGTCGAGCGTTCGGCCGCCCACCTTGGCGGTGATGTCGACGGCAGTGCGCTCGAGCTCGGCGGATTCCATCTGGCTCGCCAGGGCGCGGATCCAGATCAGCTCGTAGAGCTTGGCCTGTTCGGAATCGACGTATTTCGCGACCTCGCGCGGGTGGCGCGAGACGTCGGTCGGCCGGATCGCCTCGTGGGCTTCCTGCGCATTCTTCTGTTTGGTCTGATAGCGGCGCGGAGTCTCGGGGACATAGCGCGCGCCATATTCGGCGCCCACCACCTGGCGGATCGCCGTGATCGCCTCCTCGGCGAGGTCGACGCCGTCGGTGCGCATATAAGTAATGAGTCCGACCGCCTCGCCGTCGATCTCGATGCCCTCGTAGAGGCGTTGCGCCAGCCGCATCGTATGCGCGGGCGCATAGCCGAGCTTGCGGCTCGCTTCCTGCTGGAGGGTCGAGGTCGTGAAGGGCGGGTAGGGGTTGCGCTTGGACGGCTTCGACTCGACCAGTGCCACCTTGAAGGCGGCCTTCTGGAGCGCCTGCTTGAAATCCTCCGCTTCCTTGCCCGACCCGATGTCGAGGCGCTGGATCTTCTGGCCGTCGGCACCGACCAGCCGCGCCTCGAAAGCCTCGCCGCGCGGGGTAGCGAGCGTCGCCACCAGCGACCAGTATTCGCGCGCGACGAATTTCTCGATCTCGAGCTCGCGGTCGCATACCAGCCGCAACGCCACCGATTGGACGCGGCCGGCCGAGCGCGAGCCCGGCAGCTTGCGCCACAGCACCGGCGACAGCGTGAAGCCGACCAGATAGTCCAGTGCCCGGCGCGCCAGATAGGCGTCGACCAGCGCCGTGTCGATGGCGCGCGGATGCTTCATCGCCTCGGTCACCGCCTGCTTGGTGATGGCGTTGAAGACCACGCGCTCGACGTCGACCCCCTTGAGGACGCGGCGCTCTTTCAGCACCTCGAGCACGTGCCAGGAGATCGCTTCCCCTTCGCGGTCCGGGTCGGTGGCGAGAATGAGCTTGTCGGCGCCCTTGACCGCCTTGGCGATGTCGCCGAGGCGCTTTTGCGCCTTGCCGTCGACCTCCCAGATCATGCGGAAGTCGGCCTTGGGGTCGACCGATCCGTCCTTGGGGGGCAGGTCGCGGACATGGCCAAAGGAGGCCAGAACCTCGTAGCCCCGGCCGAGATACTTATTGATCGTCTTGGCTTTGGCCGGCGACTCGACGACGACTATGTTCATGATCGACCGTTGTTTTTTCGGAGTAGGCGGGCGGCTCCGGGGCGGAATCGGCGGCCACTGCGAACCCAAAAATGGGTAAGACCGCCCCGACTGTCAAATGGTCACCGGTATCTAAATGACATAAAAGGCGCCGCAGTGCGCCTGTCCCAATGTCGGCTTGCGCACTATTCCGCTTATTTATCAATAAGTTGTTTCACGCCCTTGAGATTTTTTGATTCCCTGCCTCCGCCTTCGCGGTATGCCTACGGCAAAGGTATCATGCAACCGTTACCCTCCAACCTTTGCGTGTACGAATCGCAAAGCCCTTCATAATGCGTGAAAAGTGACTCTCTATTCTTATACCAGCGCCACCAGACCCTGACGCCGGTCGAGCCGGCCCGCCACGTCGAGTTCCAAAAGGGCAGTCCGCACAATGGCCGGCGACAGGCCCGAGAGCCGGATGAGGTCGTCAATCGCCACCGCGGTCGGTCCGACCAGCCCCATGATGCGCGAGCGCGCGGCGTCGTCCGGCTCGGCGGCCGACGGCGGTACCGGGCTGGGCGGAGCGGCCTCCGCCATCGGCAGCGGCCGGCCAAGGATGGGCTGCAGCACCGCGATCACGTCATTGGCTTCGGTCACCGGGGTGGCGCCCTGCTTCAGCAGTCCGTTGGTCCCCTCGGCCCGCGGATCGAGTGGCGAGCCGGGCACCGCAAAGACCTCGCGGCCCTGCTCGGCGGCGAGCCGCGCGGTGATGAGCGAGCCCGAGCGCAACGCCGCCTCGACCACAACCACGCCGAGCGAGAGACCGGAGATCAGCCGGTTGCGGCGCGGGAAATCGCGGCTGCGCGGCTCCCAGGCGGTGGGCATCTCGGAGACGGCCGCGCCTTCGGCCAGCACTGCGTCGAGTAGCCCGGCATGCTCGGCCGGATAGATGCACGCATGCCCGCCGGCCAGCACCGCCACGGTTCCGGTCGCCAAGCTTGCGCGGTGTGCGCTGGCGTCGATCCCGCGCGCCAGGCCCGAGACAATCACGAAGGAGGCTTCGCCCAGCTCGCGCGCGAGGCGCTCGGCGAATTTCATGCCCGCCGCTGACGCGTTGCGCGAGCCGACCATGGCCAGCATCGGCCGCTCCAGCGCGGCGCGATTGCCGCGCACCGCCAGCAGGGGCGGAGCGTCGTCGATCTCGCGCAACCGCGCCGGATAGTCCGGCTCGTCCCACCCGATGAGCGTGATGCCGAGTGCCTGCGCCGCCGCCATCTCGCGCTCGGCATCCTCTGGGCCGCAGATGCGCGGACCGCGTTGCGCGCCGCCGCGCCGGGCGAGGTCGGGCAGCGCCGCCAGCGCCGCGCGCGCCCCGCCGTAGTGATTGATGAGCGTGCGGAAGGTGCGCGGTCCCGGTATTATGGCGCAAACGCCACAAGCCTAACGGCTGTGGCGGCCCCACCTCGGACTCATGGGAGGGAACCGTGAGTTAGGAGGCGCGCCGTGTGGGCGCATGCGGCATTGGCCGCTTTAATCACCATCATAACCCAAGGAGTGGGGACTGAGGATCCAGCCCTTGACCTCATTCAAACTCATTGGGACCGGAGTTTCCGGGCCAGTCATGCTTGTTCTGAATATGAAACGCCGTTTTCGCTTAAAGGCATCAACGTACTCAGTGCCACCCCATATGAAAAAAGCATGGGTTCGGTTGCGGAGGCCTGCCAGATAAGCGGCGGTGAATGGTTCCTTGTCGGCCCTCGCAGTGATGTTGGCGTTAGGTCCGACGGTGGCTTTACTCGCATCGGCCGCCCCCTGTGGGTTGACTGTAAACGGATTGGCATCGATAAGAGCAACGGTACCCTCCATCCACGAAGTGACGCGATAAGCTGGAGTCTGCCCGTAGTTTTTCAATCGAACTTCAATAGCGACAGATGCTTCGTCTGCGGCAAGCTCAACGAATCCCGTTTCAAGCAAAACATACGCCCGCAATTGGCGTTCCTCGGTGATTCGCATCTTGCGGATCGTCATCATTCCAACGAAAATCAGCCCGGTGGTGACTACAACCAGCAGCCCGTTGAAAACAGCAAGATACGCGCAAGCCCCCCAGGAATGAAAGAGCAAAAATGTGCCCGGCGGCCGGGACGCCGCCGGGCATCGCAAATAGTGTCAACGATCGAACGGTTGAAGCTAGCGAGAGGGCGCCGCGCCCGTCGTG
>DATBBS010000603.1:0-13351 GCA_036270895.1 Xanthobacteraceae bacterium | reverse complement strand
CGTCATTTACATGGTGCTGCAGGACTATCTGTCGAAGGAGAGCCAGCAATACTGGCAATTCGGCATCGGCCTCCTGCTGGTGCTGACCGTGCTGTTCGCCCGCCGCGGCCTGCTCGGCCTGTTCGAGGATGCCGGCACATTGATCCGGCGGGGCCCCAGGCCATGACGGCGGCGCTGGAGATCCAGAACCTCAACAAGAGCTTCGGCGCGCTCGCGGTCGCGCGCGACATCAACCTGGCGCTGCCCAAAGGAGCCCGTCACGCCCTGATCGGGCCGAACGGCGCCGGCAAGACCACGCTGGTCAATCTGATCACCGGGCTGCTGCGGCCGTCCGCCGGCCATGTCCTGCTCGACGGGCAGGACATCACCGCGTTGCCGCAGGCGGCGCGCACGCGCCGCGGCATCGCCCGCACTTTCCAGATCAACCAGCTGTTCCGCGGCCTCACGGTGCTGGAAAATCTCTATCTCGCGGTGGCGGAGCGCATGCATGCATCCGGCCGGCTGTGGGTTCCCGCCGGCGCCGAGCGCGAGGTGATCGACCAGGCGCTCGCCCAGCTCGAAGCGCTGCGGCTCGCCGACGACGCGCTCACGCTGGTACGCGAATTGCCCTATGGGCGTCAGCGCCTGGTGGAGATCGCGATCGCGCTGGCGTTGCGCCCGCGCGTGCTGCTGCTCGACGAGCCGGCGGCCGGCGTGCCGTCGTCGGAAAGCCATCTCATCCTCGACGTGATCGGGGCGCTCGATCCCGACATCGCCATCCTGATCATCGAGCACGACATGGACGTGGTGTTTCGCTTCGCCCACCGCATCACGGTGCTGGTGGCGGGCGCGGTGCTCACCGAGGCGAGCCCGCAGGAGATCCTTGCCGATCCGCGCGTGCGCGCCGTCTATCTGGGCGAGGAAGCAGGAGGGCGCCATGGCTAGGGTCGCGCTCGAGCTCGACGCGGTTTCGGCGGGCTACGGCGAGACCGTGGTACTCGAGGACATCGGCCTGCAACTCGAGGAAGGCGAGACCATCTCGCTCATCGGCCGCAACGGCGTCGGCAAGACCACACTGCTGGCGACCGTCATGGGCCACAATACCCTGCATGGCGGCGACGTGCGGCTGAACGGCAAGACGATCGCGCGGCTCTCCGCCCATCGCCGCAACTGGGCGGGACTCGGCTACGTGCCGCAGGAACGGGAGATCTTCCCGTCGCTCACGCTGAAGGAAAATCTCGAGGTGGCGGCGCGGCCGGGCGTCCGGGCGAGCGGCTGGACGCTCGACAAGGTCTTTGCGCTGTTTCCTCGCCTCGCCGAGCGCCAGGACAACCGCGGCAACCAGCTTTCCGGCGGCGAGCAGCAGATGCTGGCGATTGCCCGTGCGCTCATCGGCAATCCGTCGGTCGTGCTGATGGACGAGCCCTCGGAGGGCCTCGCGCCCGTCATCGTCGAGGAACTCGCGCGCGCCGTGAAACGGCTGGCCGCATCAGAAGGCCTGACCATGATCCTGGTCGAGCAGAACACGCGCCTCGCCCTCGACATCTCGCCGCGCACCGCCGTGCTGGACCGTGGCCGCATCGTCTATGATGGACCGAGCGAGACCCTCAAGCGCGACCCGGATAAGCTGCACCAACTTATCGGAGTGGGAAAAAGGTAATTCGCCCGTCGCGTTGACCGGGTATCGGCGCGGTGCCGGCAACTTGAGATTTCACATATTCAATTTCCTGTAGTTGTTTTGGCCCACGAGCGCGCGATGACGCGCACTTAAACAAGCGCAATTTGCAAGGTGAATGGCGCGCGTGCACCGCAAGTTTCACAAAATCACGCTTCGCTATTTTCACGAAGTCAAATTTTAAGGTTTGGCTATTACCTATCGTTAGGTATCGATTTGATCAGGGGAGCGGCATGAATTCACACGTCAGGGTCTTGAAAGCAACGGCGTCGCTGCTTCCGATCATTTCCATCGCGGTGCTCGTCGGGCTGCGCTCCGGAACTGCCGCAATGGTCGGACAATCCTCCAATGCGGCCGCTCCGAAGGTCGCGGCGGCGGCCGCGTCGATCGATCAGCTCCGGAGCGCCTACAGCCGCCCGTCCACCATTCCGTTTCCGTCGGACAATCCATATACGGTCGCGAAAGTCACGCTCGGCAAGGCGCTCTACTTCGATCCGCGGCTGTCCGGCGCGAACGTGTTGTCTTGCGCGTCGTGTCACAGCCCCTCCCTCGGCTGGGGCGACGGCCTGCCCAAGGGCGTCGGCCACGGCATGAAGACCCTGGGGCGCCGCTCGCCGAGCATCATCAACGCGGCCTACGGCCAGATCTTCATGTGGGACGGCCGCGCCGCTTCGCTCGAGGAACAGGCTCTCGGTCCGATCAAGGCCGACGTCGAGATGAACATGCCGATCGACAAATTGATGGAACGGCTGACCGGTATCCCGGGATACGCCCCCATGTTCGAGGCGGCTTTCCCCAAGGAGGGAATCAAGCCGGAGAGCATCGCCAAGGCGATCGCCACTTTCGAGCGGACGGTGGTCTCCGCGCGCGCGCCGTTCGACGCCTGGATCGAAGGCAGCGACAAGGCGATCTCCGAGGAAGCAAAGCGGGGATTTGCGCTGTTCAATGCCAAGGCTGACTGCGCCCGCTGTCACAGCGGCTGGAACTTCACCGACGACAGCTTCCACGACATCGGCCTCGCGAGCGATGACCCGGGTCGCGGCAAGTTCCTGCCGTCGATCGCCAAGATGCAGCACGCGTTCAAGACTCCGGGCCTGCGCGAGATCACGCGGCGCGGACCCTACATGCACGACGGCTCGATGGCGACGCTCGAAGCCGTCGTCGATCACTATGACAAAGGCGGCATCGAACGCCCGAGCCGCTCGGACCTGGTCAAGCCGCTGCGCCTCTCCCAGCAGGAAAAGAAGGACCTCGTCGCCTTCATGCAAACCCTGACCAGCGACGCCGATCCGATGACGGTTCCCATCCTTCCGCGGTGAACCGCATCCTCGCCCGTCCGCCCGCAATCGCCCACGAATATGCAAAAGGGTTTCGCCCCATGTTGACCAAACTCGTCCCCGTGTCCGGGCTCGTTTTCCTGCTGGCCGCCGGCGCTACCGTCGTCAGCCCGACGAGCCGCGCGCAAGCCGCCGACCTGCAACTTCGGCCGCCAAGTCGATCTGTTGCCGAGGCCACGGCCCTGAGCGACACACGCAAAACCGCGTTGGCACGGCCCGCTTCCGCTTCGGCGGCGGCGAGCCTCGCCGCCGTCGTGAGGGTGCGGTTTTCCGAGGCTCGCGCCGCGATGGCGCGCGGGCTCCAGCTCAACGCAGCCACTCGTCAGGCCGACATGGCGACGCTCGAAACCAAAATGACGACGTTGTTCGATGAACTGACGGTCGTCGAGCAGATGAACCAGTCGCACCTGGCAGCTGCCGCCAGAGAAGCCAGGCGCCTGGCGGATGACTGGTACCAGACGGGAATGCGGACCATGGATCCGCCGGCCGCCGGCCTCACCGAGTTGCCCTTGCCGATGCTCATGGGCAGCAAGGCGGATGCCGTCAGTTCGGCGCTCGATCGGATAGCCGAGCAGGCGACCGCAAGCGCATCGGCGCCCAAACCGGCGGCCTCGCCGAAGGTGCGTAATATCGCCAATGAACAAGCGAGCCTGCCGCTGAACCCGCCAGGGCAGCGCCAATAAGCCATGAAATCTTTCGCTGACCCGGCCCGAACGAGCCGGGTTCCACAAGGGTTCCAAGTCAGCGACCAAAAAAGGACACGGAAATGAAAACGTCCATCAGCCTCTATGTCATCGCCTTCATCGCGGGCGGCATGGCCGCAGCGGTCGCGGCGGAGCAGACCATCACCCAGAAAGGCAAGGTTTTCTCGCCGACGAGCATCACGATCAAAAAAGGGGATACGCTGGTCTTTTCGAATGACGACAACGTCACGCACAACATCTATTCCGTCAGCCCCAACAACGAATTCAATCTCGGCTCGCAGGCGCCCGGCAATTCGACACCCGTCACCTTCGACAAGAGCGGTGATATCGACATCGTCTGCGCGATCCATCCCGTCATGAAGATGAAAGTCAAAGTCACCGACTGACCTCTCGAGGGCCGCGGTGGGAACCGACAATGACTTTGAAATTCAAGCTCTACCTGGCGTTCAGCGTTGTCGTCGTTCTGGCAGCCTCGGCCGCGTTATACGGGATGCAGGTGGTCTCGCGGACCAGCACCCAGATCGTGCGCCTCTATGACGGACCGCTGATGGCGGTGAGCCAGGCGCGCTCGGCGCAGCTTCACTTTGCGGAAGCGCTCGCGGCGATGAATCGCAGCATCATGCAGCGCGCCGCCTCCGTCGCCGACAAGGCCACGATCGAGCAGGAAATGACGGCGCTCGTCGCCGACATCGAGATCGTTCGCGATCGCATGCCGGCGGACGCTCTCCCGGTCATCGAGAAGGCGCTCGCTATGGCGCAGGACTGGCACAAGACCGCCGCGCTCATGGTCATCCCCTCCGCGGCGGGCGTCACCGCGCTGCCCCTGTCGCAAATGGTCGCCGCCAAGGCGGCGGCGGTCAATGACGCGCTCGACGTGATGGCCGAAAGCGCAAGCGCTTATGGATTCAACTTCCGTGCCCAGGCGGAAGCCGAAGTGGGATTCGCCCGCATGGCGCTTCTCACGATCGTGGTGCTGGCCACCCTGGCCGGCGCGCTGAGCGCCTTCGGCTGCGCCTATTCGATCTCCCGGCCGATCGTGGCGACGACGAAGACCATGCATACGCTGGCGAGCGGCGATTATGACGTCGCAATTCCCGGCCTCGGCCGCAAGGACGAGATCGGCCAGATGGCGCAATCGCTGACCGTGTTCAAGGACGGCCTCCTGGAGGGACAGCGCACCCGTCTCGAGCGGATCGAGCAGAGCCGGCTGGCCGAGGCCGAGCGCCAGAAGATGATGGTGCAGATCGCCGACCGGTTCCAGGCCACCATCGGCGGGATCGTCGATAGCGTGTCGACCGCGTCGATCGGGCTTCAGTGCGCGGCCGGTACGCTGACCGGCACCGCGGAAACCACGCAGCAGCTGTCGGTTCACGTGGCGCGCGCCTCGGAGCAGGCATCCGTGAACGTTCAAACGGTCGCCAGCGCGACCGAGGAATTGACCGCCTCCGTGCGCGAGATCGCTCGCCAGGTCGAGACGTCCACCGCGATCGCCGGGAAAGCGGCCACCCAGGCGCAAGAGACCGATGTCCGCGTCGCCAGGTTGTCGGAGGCCGCCAGCCGCATCGGCGATTTCATCAACATGATCACGGCGATCGCGAGCCAGACCAATCTGCTGGCGCTCAATGCGACCATCGAGGCGGCGCGCGCCGGCGCGGCCGGCAAGGGATTTGCCGTCGTGGCGCAGGAGGTGAAGGCGCTCGCGGCGCAGACCGCCGCCGCGACCGAGGAGATCTCGAAACAGATCGCCGAAATCCAGAGCACGACGTCGGATTCCGCCTCCGCCATGAAGGAAATCGGTTCCACCATCGGCCAGATACGCTCGATTGCGGGCACCATCGCGGCGGCGGTCGAGCAACAGGGTGCGGCCGTGCGGGAAATCGCCGTCAGCGTCCACGAAGCGGCGGGCGGTACCGCTCAGGTCGCGACCAGCATTGGCGACGTGAGCAAGGGCGCCGGCGCGACGGGCTCGTCCGCGGCCGAGGTGCTGTCGTCGGCCCAGTCGCTCGCGAACGAAAGCGCGCACCTCAAGACGGCCGTCGAGCAGTTCCTGTCGACCGTGCGCGCGGCGTGACGCCGCTCGGCGCCGCGGCGGCCGCCGCACGTGCGCCCGGACGCGTCGGGATGTGCCGGGGCTGACGGCCGCGGCCTCCCCTTCCGGCGCCTCAGCCGCCGCCGTGGGGCGTCCCCTTCAGCAACAACCCCACATTCCCCGACAATATCCGCTCGCCTTCCGGCCCGAGCGCCCGGATGTCGCGAACGAAATCGCGCACCGACTCGCGCGCCCGGATCTCCTGCGGATAATCGGTCGCGAACACGATGCGCGAGGCGGGGATTTCCACCAAGGCGGTCTTGACCGAGCCGATCGCGCCGCAAAAGCCGGCGGTGTCGAACACCATGTTGTGCGCGAGATAGTGGTCGAAGTCGTGCTTCGGCGTCATGCCGTGGCGGGCATTGCCCCGGGTGCCCCAGAAGTCCTTGTCCTGGTAGGAGCGGACGCGCCCGAGCATCGACGCGATGCCGCCGGCGAGATGCGCCATGTGGACCGTGAGACCGGGGTGCCGGTCGAACACGCCGGCATTGATCAGCCGGATCGTCGCCATGACGAGCGAAAACTCGCGCCCGACCGAGCGCGCCGTGTCGTAGCCGTCGAACTGCTGCGAGACGTTGAGCTTCAGCGCCGGATGCACGAACACGAACATGCCGAGCCTTTCCGCCTCGCTCCAGAACGGCTCGTAGTCGGGCGCATCGAGAAACAGCCCGTCGGCCTCCGACGTGATGGTGACGCCCTGGAAGCCGAGCTCGTGCTTGCAGCGGTTGAGCTCGCGCAGGGCCGCCGCGCCTCCGAGCGGGTTGGCATGCGCCGCGCCGATGAAGCGGCCGGGATAGTCGCGCTCGGCCTGGCTGGCCTTGTCGTTGCAGACCCTGGAGCGTTCGAGATCGGCCGCCATGCCGGCCGCGCTGGTGAGCCAGGCGGCGTCGATGCCGGCGAGGTCCATCATGCGGACATGCTCGTCGAGATCGTAGAGCAGGGAATGCACGGTGTAGCTCGGCGCGCCGTTCTCGTCGTAGTGCAGGATCAGCCGGTCGCCCGGGTCTCCCTTGATCAACTCGCGGGGCGTGAAATGGTGCTGGAAATCGACGATCATGGGGGCTCCTTCGGACCGCGGCCGAAAGGTCTCGCACAACCCGGTCGTATTTCAAGCCCGCCCGCCGGCGCCGGCGGCGGGGCGGTGATGCACGCCAGCGGACATACCGGCGCGCGGACAGCGCCGGTCGCCGGGTCCGCAGGCCGACGCATCCTCGGTGCTCCGCGGGTTTACGCTTTGTTCGCTCGCCTTCCTGTTTAGGTCGTCGGCGCCCTGCGGCGCTGCCGCATCATGGGAACCTTTTTTCGTCTCGCGGATTATGACTGCCGCATAGGTCCGAGAATTGGGCGGGGGTCCATCGCAAAAAAAATCGAACGCGATTTGGGGCGGCGACCCGGCTATTCCGATCACAATGACCGCACGGGAGATCGAACGATGCAATCCGAGGAATGCCATTTGGCGGGGCGGCGCATCCTGGTCGTCGAGGACGAAGCGATGGTGACCATGCTGCTTCGGGAGATGCTCGAGGATATCGGCTGCGAGGTCGTCGGATCGGCATCGCGCCTGAACGATGCCATCGACAAAGCGACGTCGTTGTCCTTCGACCTTGCAATTCTCGACGTCAACCTGAACGGGGAGCGGACTTTTCAAATCGCCGACATGCTGACGGAGCGGGGCGTCGGCTTCGTGTTTGCGACCGGCTACGGGGCCGGCAGCGTGCCGGCACCCTTCGACAAGACGCCGGTCCTGCAAAAGCCTTTCCACCAGGAAGACCTGGAGCGCGCGATACGTGCGGCGCTGATTTGATTCGCTGCCCGTCGCGCTTCGACCAGGCGGAGCGCGCCGCGCCGCCACGGCGCCTGATTGCGGTCGAGAGGACGTAAGGTGTTGCAACGAAACCTGCAGGCCGGGCAGGGCGGGCGGACCAGACGAGGATGGTCCATCAAGGCCTACCTGATCGCGCTTGCGCTGTCGTCTACGTTGCCGATGGCGACCGCGGCGGGCTTTTTCGCCTACCATCTCGTTTCTGCCTCTTCGCAAAACATGCGGACGGAGTTCGAGGACCGGCTGCGGCTTCTGCGCAACGGCATCGAGCTGCGGATCGACAACGTCATCGAGGATCTGGGGATTCTGGCGACCTCGCCGACCCTGCAGGACGGCCGCCTTTCCGACTTCAGGCAGCACGCTTCGGAAGCCGGCAAGCTGATCGGCGCCGTGGCGATCGTGCTCACGGACCTTGAAGGCCGCCAGCTCGTCAACACGAGACAGCCGCCGGGAACGCCGCTGCCCCCGCGTGGCGATCTCGAAACATTGAAGCGCGTGCTCGCGACCGGCCACGCCCAGGTCTCCGATCTCAGCCGTACGACGGCCGACGGGCTGCCGTTCATCACGGTCGAGGTGCCGGTGCGCGTCGACGGCGCGATCCGTTATGTGCTCGCGGTGGGGCTCTTGCCGCAATATCTCTCGGCCTTGATGGACGCGTATGTTCCGGCGGGCATTATCGGCAGCATCATCGATCGCAAGGGCATCCTCATCACGCGCCGGCCCTTCGTCGACGGCCTCGAGCTCGTCGGCGCGCCGACGATCCCGGCGGTCCGCCAGTATCTCGGCCGGCCTTCCGCATTCTGGGTCGAAGGCGTCTCGCGATCGGGGATACCCACCTATACGTCGCTGTTGCGCTCGGAGCGGACCGGGTGGAGCGTCGCCATGGCGCTCCCGCGGGACGCGGTCGACGGGCCATGGCGGCGCACCAGCTTGTTGTTCGCTTCCGCCGGGCTGGCCGGCTTGCTGGCAAGCCTGCTGTTCGCGCGGCTGCTGGCAAGCCGCTTCCTTCGGGCGCTGACCGGTCTCGAACGCCATGTCAGCCAGATCGGAGCGGCCAGCCTGTTTGTTCCGCAACCCGGGCCGGTCCTGGAAGTCAACCGCATGGAGGGCGTGCTTCATCGTGTCGGCATGGAAATTGCGGAGGCCGAGGAAGCGATCGAACGTGAGCGTTCGCTGTTGCGGGCGACCGTCGAAACCATCCCGATCGGCGTCCTGCTGGTGACCGCAAACGGCCGCATGTCGCTGGTCAATCGCAAGATGCTGTCGCTCTGCGGTGTCGACGAGCTGCGGTCGCTGGAGGATCGGGCCTTGTTGTCGTATTTCCGTCCCGACGGAACGCCCTACGGGCCCTCCGAGCTTCCGATCGTGCGCGCGCTCGAGGACGGCGAAACGACCGAGGGCGAAGAGGTGCTCCATAAGGTTGCGGGCCTCACGCGCCACGAGATGATCAACGCCGCGCCGGTGCGCGACGGCACGGGCGTCGTCATCGCGGCGGTGTCGGCCTGCTACGACGTCACCGACGTGCAGAATGTGATGAAGCGCCAGCAGATCCTGCTCGATGAAATCAATCATCGGGTCAAGAACACTTTGGCGACCGTCCAGTCGATCGCCCGCGTCTCGCTGTCGAGCGCGACCACGATGGAGGAATACGCGGAGTCGTTCGAGCGGCGGCTGATCGCGCTGTCCGGCGCCTACAACCTGCTGACCGAGAACAATTGGGAAGGGGCCGATCTCAGAACGATTGTCGAGCGGACGCTGGCGCCTTTTGCGCGCGGCGGCCGCACCAGCCTGACCGGTCCCGCCCTGACGCTGAGCCCGAAGCTCACGCTCGCCCTGTCGGCGGCCATTCAGGAGCTCAGCACCAATGCGGCAAAATACGGCGCGCTGTCGGAGAAGCAGGGCAGGCTCGAGGTCTCGTGGTCCCGTCAGGACGACGGGCGCATCGCCTTCACCTGGATCGAGCGCGACGGACCTCCGGTGCGCAAGCCGGTGCGGCGCGGTTTTGGGACCCGGCTGATCCAGGACATTCTGGCGGCGGATTCGGGATGGAGCGTGACGCTTGATTATGCGCCCGCGGGTCTTCGCTGCACGATGCTGATCGTGGAATGACATCCCCTTCGCGCAGGGTCCGAACGTGCCCGCAACCCAAGCCGCGTCAACGCGGCTCGAATCCCTTTGTTTGCATCACGGCCGCCGCCGCCGGCGAGGCGAGAAACGCGACGAGGGCCTTGCCGGCGTCCTGTCGCACGCTGCCCGCGACCAGGCTCGCCGCATAGCGCGTGTAATACTGCATCGGGCCGGGAAGCGGGCCCACGAGCTCGAGCCTCGGGTCGGCGAGGATTTCGGTGATCTGGGTGAGACCGAAGTCCGCCCCACCGGCGACCACAAAGTCGGCAAGTGGCCGCGATGGCGGCGTCAACCTGGTCTTCGCCTTGATGGCGCCGGTAGGGTCGAGCGACTCCATCAGGCGGCCCACATGATTGGCCGCCGTGCCGCCCAGAGCCGGGTCCGAATACGCAATGGCCTTGGCGGCCGCGACCGAGCGCAGGAAAGCGTCGACTGTCGCAATGTCCGGCGTCGCGGCGCCCCGGCGGACGAAAATGCCGACCCCGACCGTTGCGATCACGGTCTTGCTTCCGGGAACGAGCCGGCCGGTCTTTTGCAACGCGTCGGCCGCCGGCTCTCCCAGGATCGCGACGTCGGCGGCGTCGCCGTTCCCGATGCGATCCGCCAAAGCGAGGGCGGGAGCGTATGTGACGCCGACCTTATGCCCGGAAGCCTGCTCGAAGCGCGGGATGAGCTCGCCGAGCGAGCTAGACACCGCGCCCGGCGACACCAGGATGATGTCGGCGGCGCGACCGGGGGCGGTGAACAGCACATGCAGCGACGCAACCGCGAGCACGATCCATTGGTGCGTCATGGGTCTCTTCTGGAGGCTTCGAGGCCTGCCGCCGTACGAGGTCTAGCCCAGCCTGATATTGGCCTCGTTCAGGACGCGACCCCACAACTCCATCTGGCCTTGCACGAAGGTGCGGAATTCTTCCGGCGTGTTGGGCCGTGACTCGATGTTGAGCTGGGCGAAACGCGCGCTGACGTCCGGCGAGCGGAGCGCCTCGTTGAGACCGGCATTGAGCTTCTGCACGATCGCCGCCGGCGTGCCGTGCGGCACGAACACGCCGTTCCACTCGAAGGCCTCGAATCCGGCCAACGTATCGGACACCGGCGGGATATCGGGAAGGCCGGCGAGCCGGCCCTTGCCGGTATGGGCGATCGCCTTTACCTGGCCGCCATTGATCAGCCCGATGACCGACGATCCGTTGGCGAAGAAAAATTTCACCTGGCCCGACATGACGTCGGTGAGCGCCAGGCCGCCACCGCGATACGGCACATGGTTGATCTTGATGCCCGTCATGTGCCGGAACATCTCGAGCGAGAGATGCTGCAAGGTGCCGTTGCCGGAGGACGCCATGTCGATCCCGCCCGGCGATGCCTTGGCGAAGGCGACGACGTCGGCGACCGTCTTCACCGGCACCGAGGGCGTGGCCACCAGGATGTTGGGCACCAGCGAGGCGAGGAAAACCGGGTCGAAGTCCTTGCGATAATCGAAGGTCAGGTCGGGATAGAGCGAGGAATTCACCGAGAAGGCGGTGGCGTCGTGCAGGATCGTGTAGCCATCGGCCGGTGCCCTCGCCACCATGGCTTCGCCGATGGTGCCGCCCGCGCCGCCGCGATTTTCGATGACGAATTGCTGGCCCAGATCGGCGCCGAGCTTGCCGAACAGGATGCGCGCCGTGGTGTCGGCGCCGCCGGCCGGCGGATAGGGCACCATCACCCGCACCGGCCGGTCAGGCCAAGCGGACTGCGCGGTCGCGCTGCCCGCAAAGGGTGCGGCCGCCATGCCGGCCAGAAGCGTGCGTCTTGTGAGATCGGTCCCCGCCATCGGTCCCTCCACGACTTCGACAAGCTTTAAGACTTTAGTAACCTAGCACCAGAACCAGGGCCGGGAACATGCAAAACGCCGCAGCGCCGGAGGGACCCGGCGGGAGACCGCCCCGGTTCCCACTGGCGGATTCGCCGTAATCGGATAACTATTCGGGCCGCCAGACGCATGACACCGCAAGACGCCGGCCGACACCGGGGCGCCAATATGGTGGCCAGGCGGGCAAGCGCCCCAGAGGAATACCCATGAGCATCGCCACCGTGAAATTCTCGGTCATCCTGTGGGGCCTCGCCCAGGTGCTCAAATTCACCGCCTGGCGCCATGCTGCATTTCGCGCCCGCCTCAAGGAGCGCAACCTGGTCGCCCAGCTCACGGCGCGGGACGAGGAGACCGGCCGCTGGTACGAGATCCGCGACGGCCGCGTCACCTCGGGGGCGGGCCGGCACCCCAAGCCCGACGTGACGCTGTTCTTCAAGAATGCCGGGCTCGGCGCCTCGCTGCTCATGCCGCCGATCAACTGGCTCAACCAGATCAATGCCCAGAAGGACTTTCTGCTCACGGTCGACGGCCCGGAGGATCTGACCAACTGGTGGGCGCAGACCATCATGCTGAGCCAGACCGTCGGCCAGAAGATCGGCACGCCAATGCCCGACGGCAGCACGCGCTATTGCAACATGACCAATGGCGGGCCGGTCTTCGTCACCGTCAAGGACGGCAAGATCGTGCGTATGACGCCGATCGATTTCGACGACACCGATCCGCAGCCCTGGACGATCCGCGCGCGCGGCCTCGACCTCACGCCGCCGCGCAAGACCACGCTGGCGCCGCACGGGCAGAACGCCAAGTCGATCGTCTATTCGCCCGACCGGCTGCTTCATCCAATGAAACGCGTCGACTTCGATCCCAACGGCGCGCGCAATCCGCAAAACCGCGGCAAGTCCGGCTATGTGCAGATCTCGTGGGACGAGGCGCTCGACCTCGTCGCCGCCGAGATCAAGCGCTGCAAGCGCGAGCACGGCCCGGGCGCGATCGTGACCTCGCATGGCTCGCACCACACCTGGGGCAATATCGGCTACTACCTGTCGGCGCTGTTTCGTTTCTCCAACGCGGTCGGCATGACGCGCGTGCACCACAATCCGGACAGCTGGGAAGGCTGGTACTGGGGCGCCGTGCACCACTGGGGCTACACGCTGCGGGTCGGCCAGTCGGAAACCTATGGCACCGTCGAGGACTGCCTGCAGAACTGCGACATGATCGTGTTCTGGGCCGCCGATCCGGAGACCACCAGCGGCTCCTATGGGGCGCAGGAAGGCACCGTGCGCCGGCAGTGGCTCAAAAATCCGAAGCTCGGCATCAAGGTGGTCCACGTCGACCCCTACTACAACGCCTCCGCCCAGTTCCTGCCCGGCAAGTGGTTCGCCCCCAAGCCCACGACCTCGGTCGCGATGGCGATGGCGATCGCTTACGTGTGGATCAAGGAAGGCCTCTACGACAAGGATTACGTGCGCACCCACACGGTCGGCTTCGACAAGTGGAAGGCCTATCTGGTCGGCGAGGAAGACGGCATCGCGAAGACGCCGGAGTGGCAGGAGAAGGAAACCGGCGTGCCGGCCCGCGACGTGCGGGCGCTCGCCCGCGAGTGGGGCCGAAAGCGCGTCTATCTCGCGCCCGGCGGCTGGGGCAACGGCCACGGCGGCGCCTGCCGCAACCAGACCGGCATCCAGTGGGCGCGCGTGATGGTGTGCCTCACCGCCATGCAGGGGCTGGGCAAGCCCGGCATCAACATGGGCAATCTGCAATGGGGC
>DATBBS010000602.1:0-10605 GCA_036270895.1 Xanthobacteraceae bacterium | reverse complement strand
CTGCCAGAAACGCCGCGGCCGCGGATCGGAAGAGGATTGCTTGATCGCGGAGGAACTGGACACCACCCGACCCCGACACCTTTCCTCACAAGAGGCTCGCCATGACGCCGCGAACTTGGTCGTGATCGGAACTCTACGGGGGCACCGCCATGGCCGCAACCGCGCCGCTACCGCAGCGCAATACTAGCGCCGCCGCAGAGCCGACCCGATCACAATAAGGTGTCTTAGAACCACCCCGTGCCTCTACGTCCGCTACGGAACGAACAGCCGCACCCCAGGCCGTCCCGCGCCGCTCGCGATAACGCGTGACGAGACCTTGGGTTCCGGCAGGCCGGACGTAAGGCCGGCTCGACGTCGCGGCTGTGCTTCGCGCCTTCAGCTCTCGAGCCCGGTGGGGACGTTCTTGTCCTCGCTCGCGAGCTTCATGCCGGCAGCGAGCGCCATGGTCTCCATCAGCGCCGCGAAGTCCTTCTGCAGGTATTCCTCCGGATTCTTCTGCAGCATGGCGGCGCCGAAATGGCTCTGCAGCATCTCGCGCGTGGCCGCCGTCACCGGCATCGGCACATCCATCTCGCGCCCGAGCGCCAACCCGAGGTCAAGATCCTTGCGCAGAAGCTCGGGCGTGAAGGTGGTGGTCCAGTCGAGATTGACCAGCGCCGGCGACTTGTAGGCCGTGAACATCGAGCCCATCACGCCGTTGTTGAGGAAGGACAGGAAGGCGTGGCGCGGCACGCCCATCTTGTTGGTGAGCAGCGTGATCTCGATCAGGTTCTCGATCACGACGCCGAGCATGACGTTATGCGCGATCTTGCATACGCGCGCGAGCTCGCCCTCGCCCACATAGGACACGCCGCGCGGCGCGAAGGCCTTGATCATGGGCTCGACCGCGCGAAAGGCCGCCTCCGGCCCGGAAGCGACGGAGGACAGCTTGCCGGACTTGATCACCTTGGCGTTGCCGCTGACCGGCGCGCAGATGAAGTCGCTGCCCCGCTCCTTGAGACGGGCGCGGACCGCGACCGATTCCTCGACCGCGATGGTGGAGCAGTCGACGAAAATCTTCGGCAGCTTGTTGCCGCCGGTGGTCACGACGCCGGACTTGCCGAAATAGACCTCGTCGAGGTCGGGGCCGGCCGAAACGATGGAGAACAGGACATCGACGCCGGCGAGATCGGCCAGCTTGTCGACGATCTTGGCGCCGCTCTTCGCCAGCGGCTCGGCCTTCGATTTCGTCCGGTTCCAGACCGACAGATCGTAGCCGGCCTTGACGAGCCGCTCCGCCATGGAGAATCCCATGCGGCCCATGCCGATCCAGCCGATCTTCTGGTTTTGTTGCGCCATTGCCATCTCCTCAATCGTTGGGGCCGAGCCTCGCCGTTGAAGGAACGGCGTCGCTGCAAGTCTATGACTTTTCTTGACCTGAAAACGTTCATGCCCGGCACAGGGCCGGGCATGACGACTTCGATCGTCCGACGTGGTCTAGAGCCTCACGCGCGCGACATCAAGTCACCCGGTCCATGAGGCGGTCGAACAGCTTGAACAGCGGCACCACCAGCCCCATCACCATGATGATGCGGACGGTATGGAAGCCGCTGATCAGCGCCGCATCGAGGCCGAGCACCTTGCCGGTCAGCGTCATCTCGGCCATGCCGGCCGGCGCGAAGGCGAGCGCCAGCGCGGCGACCGGCAACGTGAACGCATAGGCGCATCCGATCGCGGCCGCCGCCATGATGATCAGGACCAGCACGATCGAGGTCGCCGAGGCGAGCACCATGCGGAACAGCCTGGTGACGAACTCGCGGCGGAATTGCGCGCCGAGCGAGCAGCCGATCACCACCTGCGAGATATTGACCAGAATGTCGGGCACGCGGCCGTCAAGGAGCCCGACCATCCCCACCACCGCGCCGGCCGCGAGCGGACCCATGAACCAGCCGTTGGGATAGGGTGTGCGCGAGATCAGGAAACCACCGATCGCCGCGCAGACCGCGAGCACGGCAAGTCCCGGCCACGCCATCACGGCCGCCTGCGCGACCTGGTGGAACTGGCCGTCATTGGCGAAATGGATCACCAGGAAGGGCGCCGCCAGGACGGTCAGCACCACCCGCATGGTCTGCGCCACCATGATGGGCTCCGGCTCGCCGCCATAGCGCGCCGCGATATTCGCCATCTCGGCGGCGCCGGCCGGCGCGGTCGCGAAGAAAGCGGTCTTCCGGTCCAATCCCGCCGCCACGATCAGGAACGCCGAGGCGGCGGCGCAGACCACCATCGACATCAGCGCCGCGCCGATGATCAGCGGCAGCAGCATCGCAAGCTTGAGCACCACCGCGCGGGTGAATTGAATGCCGATGGCCGAGCCGATGACGAATTGCGCGCCCGGACGCAGCCGCCGCACCCCGACCACGGGCCAGCCCGCAAGCCCGAGGCTCGCGGTGGCGATGAGCGGCCCGAGCACGAAGGGCAGCGGCATGCGGACGAGACGCGCGCTCCAGCCGACCGCCGCGCCGAGCGCCAGGATGCCGATGAGGCGCAGCAGCGCCCGCGCGGTGCCCTCGCCGGCGACGCCGAACAATTCGTCGAAGCCGCGTCGCTGCGGCGAAGCGTCACGTGAGGCCTTGCGGGTGGCGGCCGGATCGGGATCAGGATGGGACATGCGCTTGTCGGATTGCGGGATAGAGCATTATCCTCGCCCGCGAGGGGCATCAATGCGGAATCGCACCGCGATGACCGTGACGGTGGACAAAACGACAATGCGGGAGGAATTCATGCGCGACGCACCGCCAAGGCCACGCCCGGCGCGGCTTGACGGACCGGCCCGCCATGTATGACGCGATCCCGGCCTCGGCAGCGGCGATCTCGGGAATATCGGGCGCGGGCGAGGATGCGCGCTGGCGCGTCGTCGCGCGCACCGCGTTTCCGTTCGTCGTGGTGGGCAGCGCCTGGGAGATCGTGGCGCATCTCGGCATCTTCCCGCCGCGGCTGTTTCCGCCGTTGGAAGCGGTGGGTTCCGCCTTCCTGCGTCTCACGATCACCGGCATCCTGCCGCATCACGTCCTCGATACGCTGGCCCGGCTGCTCGCCGGATTTGCGCTGGCCGCGCTCGCCGGCGTGGCGATCGGTATCGCCATGGGGCGGTCGCGACGCGCCGAGGACATCTTCCTTCCGCTCGTGAGCATCGGGGCGCCGATCCCGGGCATCGCCTATGCGCCGCTGTTCCTGCTCTGGTTCGGGCTGGGGAATTTCTCGACCATCCTGCTGGTCGGCTTCGTCTCCGCCTTCCCGATCATCTTCAACACCTGGACGGGCGTGAAGGCGGTGAAAGAGATCTGGGTGCGTTCCGCCCAGGCGATGGGCGCCGACCAGCGCCGGCTGTTCGTCAAGGTGATCCTGCCGGGCGCGCTGCCCTACATCCTGACCGGCCTGCGTCTCGGCCTGGCGCAGGCCTGGCGCATCCTGGTCGGCGTCGAGATGCTGGCCGCGGTGCCATGGGGACTCGGCTGGCTCATCTTTGGCGCGCGCGAGTTTCTCAACACCGACGTGATGCTGGCCGGCATTGCGGTGATCGCGGTGATCGGGCTGGCGCTGGAGAAGCTCGTTTTCCAGCGCCTGGAGCGCTTCACCGTGGTGCGCTGGGGGATGATGACATGACGGCCTCGTCCGACCGCGTGCACACGATTGTCCGAGGCGCCCTCACGTTGCTGGCGGTCGCCGCCATCTACGAGGGTTTCGCGCGCAGCGGGATTTTTCCGGCCGTGCTGCTGCCGACGCTGCCCACGGTCGCCCGCACGCTCGTGGCGGTGCTCGCCGACGGCACCATGCTGGTGCATGCCTTCTACACGCTGGAGCGCGTGCTGATCGGTTGCGGGCTCGCGGTCCTGCTCGCCCTGCCGCTCGGAATCATGATGGCGCGCTTCCGCCCGGTGGAGAACTTCGTGTTGCCGCTCGCCAGCGCCCTGATGCCGATCCCCTCGCTCGCCTGGGTGCCAGTCTTCATCCTCTGGTTCGGCCTCGGCGGCACGGTCACCATCCTGATCGTGTTCTACGCCGCCCTGTTCCCGATGCTGCTCAATACCTGGTCGGGCGTGCGTTCGGTCAATCCGCTGTGGCTGCGGGCGGCGAGCGCCATGGGGGCCGACGAGCAGGCGCTGTTCTGGAAGGTGATCATTCCGGGCGCCTCGCCCTTCATCATCACGGGGCTGCGCCAGGCCTTTTTGCGCTCGTGGATCGCGGTGGTGGGCGCCGAGATGCTGGCGGCCTCCGACTGGGGCCTCGGCTGGGTGATCTTCGACGCCAAGGAATTTCTCAACGCCGATGTGATGCTGGCCGCCCTGGTGGTGATCGGCGCCATCGGGTTTGCGTTCGAGCGGCTGGTCTTCGGCTCGCTCGAACGCGCCACCGTGCTGCGCTGGGGCATGGTGCGGGCGGCCAAGAGCTGACCGATACGAAAGACTGTCGCCCGCAAATGCGATAGAAATCCGGTCGCATTTTCTCCCGCGACCCGTTATCCATCCCGGCGCGCGTCCGCACTGTCGCCGGACGTTGCGTGAACGTCTTATAAGTGGCCGCATGTCCCATATTGAAATCCGCGATGTCTCGCTCGTCTACGACACGCCGTCGGGCCGCGTGCCGGCCGTCGATACGGTGAGCTTCGATATCGCGACGTCCGAATTCGTCTGCATCGTCGGCCCGAGCGGCTGCGGCAAGTCGACGCTTCTCAACATCATCGCCGGATTCATCAATCCGACGGGCGGCCAGATCCGCATCGGCGGCAAGGCGGTCACCGGCCACGGCATGGACCGCGGCGTCGTCTTCCAGGATTTCGCCCAGCTGTTTCCCTGGCGCACCGCGCTCGGCAACGTGGCCTTCGGCCTCGAGATGAAGGGCGTCCCCAAAGAGGAGCGCGACGCGATCGCGCTTCAGCAACTCGCGCTGGTGAAGCTCGATAAATTCGCGCGCTCCTATCCGCACCATCTGTCGGGCGGCATGCAGCAGCGGGTCGCCATCGCGCGGGCGCTGGCCTACAATCCGGCCGTGCTGCTGATGGACGAGCCCTTCGCGGCGCTCGACGCGCTCACCCGCGACGACATGCAGCGGCTCCTGGCGGATGTCTGGCGCGAGACCGGCAAGACCGTGATCTATGTGACGCACAATGTCGCCGAGGCCGTCTATCTGGCGGACCGCGTGGTGGTCATGACGCCGCATCCCGGCAAGCTGAAATCCGAGATAGAAATAAGGTTGCCGCGGCCGCGCGATCCGTTGAGCGTGGAATTTCTCGACTACCAGAAGCAGCTTCTGCACCAGCTCGGCCAGCGCGCTTCATGAAGAATTCAGGGAGGATCGACCGATGAAGACTCCGCAACCCGGATTGACCCGCCGGCACTATCTGGCGGCGAGCGGCGCCTCCGTTCTGGCCGCCGGCCTGTCGCGTCCCGCCTGGGCGCTGGAAACGGTCCGGCAAGGCTATCAGACCAACATCTGGGGCATGCCGACTTATTACCTGATGCGCTCGGGGCTGCTCGAGAAGCACGGGGTGAAGTTCGAGGAATTCGCGGTGCCGTCGGGCAACCTCACCATGCAGCAGATGGTGGCGCGCCAGGTCGACGTCGGCACCTATGCGGGCCAGTCGCTGATTTTGGGCAACGCCAAGGGCGGCCTGTCGGCGATCGCATTGATCGAATATGTCGGCAAGACCGGCCGCGTGGTGGCCCGCGCGGATCTCGGCATCACCAAGCTCGAGCAGCTCAAGGGCATGAAGATCGCGAACCAGGTCGGGTCGTCGATCGCCAGCGTGTTCACCGACACCATCGGGCCGCAGCACGGCTTGAAGAAGGGCGACTACCAGGAAGTCCGCATGGACGTGAACAACATGATCGCGGCGCTGGCGGCCAAGACCGTCGACGCCATGGTCAATGTCGAGCCCTACAACGTGATCGCGGTGGCGGACGGTCTCGGCGTCGACCTCATCGATTTCTCGAGCGTCGACCGCATGCCGGTCTTCATGGCGGCGACGCCGGACTTCATCGAGAAGAGTCCCGAGACCGTCGTGGCCTATCTCAAGGCCTGGCTCGACGTGGCGCGCGACTTCAAGGAAAACCCCAAGAAGGTCGCCGACGTCATCTATTCGTTCTACACCGACAAGGGCTACAAGATGTCGATCGACTCCTTCAAGACGGCGCTGGCGCGCGTCGAGGTCGACCCCGGCTTCCCGTCGGATCTCAAGCCCTACATGCAGGAGCAGGCCGAGATCCTGTTGCGCGAGAAGAAGATCAACGCCATTCCGGATTGGAGCAAGGCGCTGCGGCCTGACTTCATGCAGAAGGCGCGCGCCGCGACCTGACGCCCGCAAGTCATTTCGACATGCCCTCTCCCGCGAGGCTGGGAGAGGGATTTTTTTTGGCTAGCCGATCCGGTAAAGCCTTCACCCGAACCCACGCAACGGAGACCCGAATGGCCAGGAAGCCGACCAAGAAGTCCGCCAGCAAGACCGCGAAAAAGTCGGCGCGCAAGCCGGCCCGCAAGCCCGCCAAGCTGGCCGCGAAAAAATCGGCAAAGCGACCGGCGAAAAAGACCGCCGCCAAGCCGGTCTCGCGGCCCTCCGCGCCGCCCAAGGCCGGCACCGCCAGCTGGAATTTCAAGCTGCTGGCGCATGACACCCTGGCGGGCTTCGGCGGCATGGGCGAGGGCATGGCGATCCAGGTCGCCAAGGACGGCCGCCGCATCCTGTGGCTGGCGCATGAGAGCGCGCCGAAGAATTTTACCGCCGTCGACGTCTCCGATCCGCGCAAGCCGAAGGTGATCGTGCAGACCGACCTGCCGCAGAGCCACATGCGCTCGAATTCGCTAGAGCTCACCGGCGACATCATGGCGGTCGCCTACCAGACGCAGAAGACAGGGCAGCAGCCGGCCGGATTCGAGCTGTTCGACATCTCGACGCCGGAGAAGCCGAAATCGATCGCCTTCGTGGACGCCTCGGGACCGCATTCGCGCGGCGTCCACCAGCTCTGGTTCTGCGACGGCGAATATGTGCACCTCGCGGCCGGCGCGCCCGACTTCAAGCCGACGCACGAGCTGGACGACCAGTTCTACCGCATCTACGACGTGCGCAATCCGTCGCGGCCGAGCGAGGTCGGCCGCTGGTGGCTGCCCGGCACGCGCGAAGGCGACAACGCGCCGCCGCCCGTCCGCCATCAGAAGCCACAGCTCGACAAGGGCTTTCGCGCTCATAACACCAACGTCTATCCGGAGCGCCCGAACCGCTGCTATCTCGGATACATCGACGCCGGCATGTTCGTGATGGACATCTCCGACAAGGCGCATCCCAAGCCGATCTGCCGCTGGGACAACTCGCCGCCCTATACGGGCTTCACCCACACGGTGCTGCCGCTGTTCGAGCGCAACCTGCTGGTCGTCACCGACGAATCGACCAACAACAACGCCGAAGACTGGCCCAAGCTCGTCTGGCTGCTCGACATCCGCGACGAGAAGCATCCGGTACCGATCTCGACCTGCCCGATGCCGCCGGTCGACGCCTTCTCGAGCCGCGGCGGGCGTTTCGGGGCGCATAATATCCACGAGAACACGCCGTCGCCCTATTGCTGGCATTCCGACCAGATCGTCATCGGGACGTTCTTCAATGGCGGCTTGCGCGCCTACGACATCTCCAATGCGTTCCAGCCGAAGGAAGTCGGCGCTTTCGTTCCCCCCGCGCCCGCGCTCTCGCCGGTCGGCGCCATCCAGCTCAACGACGTCTTCGTCGACGAGCGCGAGATCGTCTACACGGTCGATCGCTTCACCGGCGGGCTCTATATCCTGGAGATGGATTTTTGACCGAGGCGCGGATCGCGCGGCTCTTACCCTCCCCCGCTTGCGGGGGAGGAACGCGCGCGAAGCGCGCCAGGAGGGGGCCAGTCAGCGCGCGCATATGCAAGCGGCTTCCCCCTCCCCGGCCCTCCCCCGCAAGCGGGGGAGGGTGAAGAAAGTCATGCAAGAGCTCTTCCCCTCACCGGCGGCGGGGCGCTTCGGGCGCCGGCTCAAGCGCGAGCGCGGCGCGCGAATTCCGGTGACCGTCGTCACCGGCTTTCTCGGCGCCGGCAAGACCACGCTGGTTAAGCATTTTCTGGAGACGCCGGAGGGCCATGGCACCGCCGTCCTGGTCAACGAGTTCGGCGAGGCCGGCATCGACGACGCGCTGCTGCGCGACAGCACCGAGAAGACCGTGTTGCTCGGCAACGGCTGCCTGTGCTGCAACTTCCGCTCCGACCTGCAGATGGCGCTGCACCGCATGGTGGTCGACCGCGAGCGCGGCGTCATTCCGCATTTCGGCCGCATCGTGATCGAGACCAGCGGGCTCGCCGACCCGAGCCCGATCCTCACCACCTTCGCGACCGACCGCGCGCTCGGCGGGGAATTCTTCGTCGAGGCCGTCATCACGGTGATCGCGGCCCATAACGGCATCAAGACCATCGGCAAATTCGCCGAGGCGCGCCGGCAGGCGATCCTCGCCGACCGCATCGTGATCTCGAAGACCGACATCGCCGACGAGGACGCGGCCGACAAGCTCACGGTGCGCCTGCGTGAGCTCAATCCGCGCGCGCGCGTGGTCGCGGCCGATTACGGGCGACTCGATCCGGGCTGGATCACCGACAACGCCGCGGGGCATGACGGCGCGGGCTTCCTGGCCGAAGCGGCGGAGATCGAGCATACCGACAGCATCAAGAGCTTCACCTTGACCGAGGACGCGCCCATCGCCTGGGAGCCCTTCGCGCGAATGATGGAGACCCTGATCGCGTTGCGCGGCGCGGATCTGCTGCGCGTCAAGGGCTTCCTCAACGTGGCGGGCTGCAAAGGGCCGGTGGTGGTGCAGTTCGTCCAGCACATCGCCCATCCGCCGGTCGAGCTCGCCGCCTGGCCGGACCAGGACCGCAAGACCCGCGTGGTGTTCATCACCCGCGACATCGGCGAGCGCGAGGTGAGGGACCTGCTCGACGCGGTGAGGAAGTTGGCAGCTGCAAACGCCTGACGTGCCTCCGCGTCATGCCCGCGAAAGCGGGCATCCAGTATCCCCGGAGCGCCCTGGGCGACGGGACGTCGTTACCTTCGATGTTGGTGGGTACTGGATCATCCGCTTTCGCGGATGATGACGCCGAGAAATTGGCAAGCGCGTGCGCGTCTCGGCTCCCCGATAAATGATGGACGTCCGGGAAAGAACAGGTCCTGCCACGACCTGGGCTCGATGCCGAGCGAACGCGACCCTATCTTGGCCGTCGCGGGCCGGAAAGGCGACCGGAGGCGGCGCCACGCAAGCCGATATCGCAAGCCGGCCGCGGCCGGTATGATGCGGCGTGCTCAAAAAGCAAAATACGCAATGGGAGGATGACATGAATGCGCGCAGCGGCATGTCCCGTCGGCGGGCCTTGACGACGGTCGCGGCCGGTCTCGCCATGGCGGGCGGCCTTGGCGATCTCTGGGCGCAAACGCCCAAACGCATCGAGCAGCTCGCGCCCGAGCTGGACAAGATCATCTCCACCACCGAGCCCATACAGGAGCTCGCTGCGGGCTTCGGCGGCGAGCTCGGCCCCGCCGAGGGGCCGCTGTGGTGGAAGGAGGGCGGCTACCTGCTGTTCAGCGACATCCACAACAACCGGCGCATGAAATACACGCCCGGTCGCGGCGTGACCGTGGACCTCGAGCCGTCGAACCGCGCCAACGGGCTCACCCGCGACCCGAAGGGACGCCTGGTCGCATGCGAGCACGACACCCGGCGGGTCACCCGGCGCGAGCTCGACGGCAGCCTCACCGTCATCGCCAACAATTTCCAGGGCCGGCGTCTCAACAGGCCCAACGACGTCATCGTCAAATCGGATGGCTGCTATTATTTCACCGACCCCAACCACAACATCGTCCCCGACCAGTGGGACCTCACCTTTCCGGGCGTCTACCGGGTGACGCCGGACCTCGGCACCATGACGCTGGTCAGCGACACCTTCCTCGCCCCCAACGGGCTCGCCTTCTCGCCCGACGAGAAGCTCATGTATGTCAACGATACGCGGCACGGCCACATCCGCGTCTTCGAGGTGCTGCCCAACGGCCTTCTCGCCAAGCAGACCGACCGGGTGTTCGCCGACTTGCGCGGCAGCGAGCCCGGCGTCCCGGATGGCATGAAGGTGGACAGCGCCGGCAACGTCTATTGCGGCGGCGCGGGCGGCATCTGGATTCTGGACCCGCAGGGCAAGAAGCTCGGCCGCATCATCCACGGCCAGCCCGCGACCACCAACATCGCGTTCGGCGGCGACGACTGGAAAACCCTCTACTTCACCAGCCGCACCCATCTGGGCGCCGTCAATGTGAAGATCCCGGGCGTCCCGGTGCCTGGTCTGAAGGCGTAACGCCGCCTACTGCTGGTCGCGCCCGGCGATCTCCGCCTGCCAGGGCGCGACCAGGCGCTCGGTGAGCCCGATCAGGCTGTTCAATCCGATCGCCATCACCATCAAGAGCACGATCGGCACGAACATGGTGGCGGTGTCGAAATTGTTGGCCGAGTTGATGATGATCGCGCCCAGGCCCGAGATGGTGGTGAAGAATTCCGCGATCACCATGGCGACCACGGCGCGG
>DATBBS010000601.1:0-11597 GCA_036270895.1 Xanthobacteraceae bacterium | reverse complement strand
ATCCTGGCCAGCAACACCTCGGTGATCCCGATCACCGACATCATGCGCGGCTTGCGCAAGCGCGATCGTGCGCTCGGCACCCACTGGTGGAACCCGCCTTTCCTGGTCCCGCTGGTCGAGGTGATCGGCACCGAATGGACGTCGCCGGACGTCATCGAGTGGACGATGAAGCTGCACCGCGCGGTCGGCAAGACGCCCGCCCATGTGAAGAAGGACGTGCCTGGCTTCATCGGGAACCGGCTGCAGCACGCCTTGTGGCGCGAGGCGATCTCGCTGGTGGAGCACGGCATCTGCGACGCCGAGACGGTCGACACCGTGATCAAGGCGGCGTTCGGTCGCCGGCTCGCGGTGCTGGGTCCGCTGGAGAATGCCGACATGGTCGGCACCGATCTGACGCTTGCGATCCACAAGACGGTGCTGCCGGCGATCGACAGCACGCCCGGCCCTTCGCCCTATCTCGACAAGCTGGTGGCGGGCGGCAAGCTCGGCTTCAAGAGCGGCGAGGGTTTCCGTAAATGGACCCCCGAGCAGCAGGCGGCGCTGCGAGCCAAAGTCGTGCAACATTTGAAAAAGGCGCGCGAAAGCGACGCGTGAAAATTCCAGGGAGGTGATCATGAAGGACTCTTCGTCACGGCCGCTCTCTCGCCGCACGCTCGTCAAGGCCGGCCTCGGCGCCGTCGCGGCGCCCGCCGTGCTGCGCGTCATTCCGGCAAACGCGCAGTCGCGCGCGATCAAGATCGGCCATGTCAGCCCCCGCACCGGCCCGCTGGCCGGCTTCGGGGAGGCCGACACCTTCATCCTCGAGCAGGTGCGCGGCCTCCTCGCCAAGGGTCTCGCCGTGGGCGGCAAGACCTATCCCGTCCAGATCATCAGCAAGGACAGCCAGTCGAGCGGCAGCCGCGCCTCGGAAGTCGCCTCCGAGCTGATCCTGGGCAACAAGGTCGATCTCATCGTCGCCTCGGCGACGCCCGACACCACCAACCCGGTGGCGGATCAGGCCGAGGTCAACGAGGTGCCCTGCATCACCACCAACTGCCCGTGGCAGCCCTATTTCTTCGGACGCCGCGGCGATCCAAAAAAGGGCTTCACCTGGACCTATCCCTTCTTCTGGGGCCTGGAGGACGTGATCGCGGCATTCCTCGCCTTGTGGGATGGCGCGCCGACCAACAAGGTGGTGGGCGGCCTGTTTCCCAATGACGCGGACGGCAACGCCTGGGGCGATCCGGAGCGCGGCCTTCCGCCGGCGCTCGCCCAGGCGGGCTACAAGCTGCACGACCCCGGCCGCTACCAGGTGATGAACAACGATTTCACAGCGCAGATCTCGGCCTTCAAGAGCGCGGGCGCCGATATCGTCACCGGCAACATGATCCCGCCCGACTTCGCGACCTTCTGGTCGCAGGCGGCGCAACAGGGCTTCCGGCCCAAGATCGTCACCATCGGCAAGGCGCTGCTGTTTCCCTCGGTGATCGACTCGCTGGGGGCCCGCGGCAACGGGCTCACCAGCGAAATCTGGTGGACGCCGCATCATCCCTTCAAATCCTCGCTCACCGGCCAGAGCGCGGCGCAGCTCACCGAGGCCTATACGGCGGCGACCAAGCGGCCCTGGACGCAGCCGATCGGCTTCCAGCACGCGCTGTTCGAGGTCGCGATCGACGTGCTCAAGCGCGCCAAGAACCTGGAGGCGAAGTCGATCCTCGAATCGATCGTCGCGACCGACTACCGCTCGATCGTCGGGCCGGTGAAGTGGACCGGCCAGCCGTTGAAGAACGTGACCAAGACGCCGCTGGTGGCGGGCCAGTGGCAGCGCAAGGGCGACAAGTTCGATCTCGTCATCACCGCCAACAAGCCGGCGCCCGAGATCCCGGTCGGCGGGAAATTGCAGCTGCTGTCGTGATCGTGTCCGTAGATTGAATCACCGCGTCATGCGCGGGCTTGTCCCGCGCATCCACGCCTTGCTTTGAGGCCAGAAAGACGTGGATGGCCGGGACATAGGCGAGCGAAGCGACGCCGTTCTTCGAACGCCGATGCCCGGCCATGACGGAAAGTGGATCGGCATGCCTCCCATCCTCGCCCTCGACAAGATCTCCAAACGCTTCGGGGCGATCGTCATCGCGGATCGGATCGATCTTGCGCTCGGGGCGGGCGAGGCGCTCGGCATCATCGGACCGAACGGCGCCGGCAAGACCACGCTGTTCGGGATCATGACCGGCACGGTCGCGCCCGACGGCGGGCGCGTGTTGTTCGAGGGCCGCGACGTGACGCGGCTCTCGCCGGCGCGCCGTTGCGCCATGGGGGTGGCGCGCTCGTTCCAGGTGCCCCAGCCCTTCGGCGGCATGACGGTGTTCGAGAATCTGGTGGTGGCGGCCGCCTTCGGCGGCCAAAAACCCGAACGGCACGTCTACGGGCGTTGCGTCGACATCCTCGGGCGTTGCGGACTCGCCGACAAGACCAACCGGCTCGCCGGCGCGCTGACGTTGCTCGACCGCAAGCGCCTGGAGCTTGCCCGCGCGCTCGCGACCGATCCCAAGGTGTTGCTGCTCGACGAGGTCGCGGGCGGCCTCACCGAGCATGAATGCGCCGCGCTGGTGGCGTTGATCAAGGACATCCGGCGCGAGGGAATCTCGATCATCTGGATCGAGCATATCGTCCATGCGCTGGTGGCGGTGGTCGACCGGCTGGCGGTGCTGCATGGCGGCGCCATCCTGGCGCAGGGCGCCCCGCAGGCCGTCATTCGGGCGCCGGCCGTCGCCGAGATCTATATGGGGATCGAGGCCGATGCCTGACGCCCCGCTGCTCGAGGTGCGCGGCCTCACCGCCTTCTATGGCGACTTCCAGGCGCTGTTCGGCATTTCCATCGCGGTCGCGTCCCGCCAGGTGGTGGCGATCATCGGGGCGAACGGCGCCGGCAAGAGCACGCTGCTCAAGAGCATCGCCGGGCTGATGCCGGCGCGGCGCGATGCGATCATGTTCGACGGGGCTCCGATCGGCGATCTGCCGGCTCACGCGATCGTGGCGCGCGGCATCGCGCTGGTGCCGGAAGGGCGGCGGTTGTTTGCCTCGCTCTCCGTCGAGGAGAACCTGCTGATCGGCGGCCAGCTTCGGCGGCCCGGACCGTGGACGCTCGATCGCATCTATGCGCTGTTTCCGGCGCTCGCCCAGCGGCGGAATTTTCCCAGCATGGCGTTGTCGGGCGGCGAGCAGCAGATGGTCGCGCTCGGCCGCGCCCTGATGTCCAATCCCCGGCTTCTGCTGTGCGACGAGATCAGCCTGGGCCTGGCTCCGATCGTGATCCGCGACATCTATGCGCGCCTGCCATCGATCGTGGCCGAGGGCACCTCGCTGGTCATCGTCGAGCAGGACATCGCGCAGGCGCTTGCCGCCGCCGATACGGTCTATTGCCTCCAGGAGGGGCGGGTGGCGTTCGAAGGCGCGGCGCGCGCCGCGACCCGCGAGGCGGTCGCGGCTGCGTATTTCGGGATTTGAGCGATGGACTGGATCAACACGGTGGTGCAAGGCGTGCTGATCGGTGGGCTCTACGCCATGTTCGCGGCGGGACTGTCACTGATCTTCGGGGTGATGCGCCTCGTCAATATCGCGCATGGCGATTTCATCGTGCTGGCGGCCTATCTGGCGCTGGTGGTGACGGAAACCCTCGGGATCGGTCCGCTTCCCGCCTTGCTCATCGTCGTGCCGCTGATGGGGGTCATCGGCTATGCGCTCCAGCGCGGCCTGCTCAACCGCACGCTCGGCGGCGACCTGCTGCCGCCGCTGCTCGTCACCTTCGGGCTGTCGGTCATCATCCAGAACGGACTGCTGGAGCTGTTCACCGCCGACAGCCGCCGGCTGCAGGCCGGCGCGATCGAGGTCGCGAGCCTGCAGGTTGCGGGCATTTCGGTCGGCGTCCTGCCGCTCTTGCAATTCGTCGCCGCCATCGCGGTGATCGGCGGCCTGCAGGCGCTGTTCTATCGCACCGCCTTCGGGCGCGCGTTTCGCGCCACCTCCGACGATCCCGCGGTGGCGCAGCTCATGGGACTCGACAACCGCCACGTCTTCGCGCTCGCGATGGCGCTGTCGCTGGCGGTGGTCGCGATCGCCGGCGTGCTGCTCGCGGTGCGGACGAATTTCGACCCGGCGATCGGCCCCGCACGTCTCATCTTCGGGTTCGAGGCGGTGATCATCGGCGGGCTCGGCAACCTGTGGGGCACGCTCGCGGGCGGCATCGTCCTCGGCGTCGCGCAGGCGATCGGGGCCAAGCTCGACCCCGGCTGGCAGCTTCTGGCTGGCCATCTCGCCTTCCTGCTGGTGCTCGCGGTGAAGCCCGAGGGGCTGTTTCCGAGGATGCGCGGATGAGCGCCGTCCGGGTGAGGTTCGCGGACCTCCGCAGCGAGATCAGTCTCGCGCTTTTCGGCGGCCTCATCGTGGTCCTCGGCTTTGCGCCGCTGTGGGCCGGACGCGACGGCCTTCGCCTGCTCGGCGAGATCTTCGCCTATGTGGCGCTCGCCAGCCTGTGGAACCTGCTGGCCGGCTATGCGGGCCTCGTCTCGGTCGGCCAGCAGGCCTTTGTCGGGCTTGGCGGCTATGTGCTGTTCGGTCTCGCGATCCTGGCGGGCGTCTCGCCACTGTGGGCGATTCTCGCCGCCGGCCTGATCGGCGCCGTCGCGGCCGTGCCGGTCGCGGCGCTGGTCTTCCGCCTGCGCGGCCACTATTTCGCGATCGGTACCTGGGTGATCGCCGAGGTCTTTCGGTTGCTCGCCTCGCAGGTTTCGGCCCTCGGCGGCGGCTCGGGCACCAGCCTGCCGGCCGCAATCGTCGTCGCGATCGCGCCATCGCGCGCGACGCGCGAGTTCATGATCTACTGGATCGCGCTTGCGCTGGTGGTCGCGATCCTCGGGCTGATCCTGCTTCTCCTGCGCTCGCGCTACGGCCTGGCGCTGACCGCGATCCGCGACAACGAGCTCGCGGCGCTGAGCAACGGCGTCGACGTCGCGCGGGTGAAGCTCGTGGTCTATGTGCTGGCGGCGGGCGGCACCGCCATGGTGGGCGCGCTCATTTTCCTGCAGAAGTTGCGGATATCCCCCGATGCGGCCTTCAGCGTCAACGATTGGACGGCCTTCGTGATCTTCATCACCGTGATCGGCGGCATCGGCCGCATCGAAGGCCCGATCGTGGGAACGATCGTCTTCTTCGCGTTGCGCCAGACGCTCGCCGATCAGGGCACGCTCTACTTGCTCATGCTCGGCGCGGTCGCCATCGTGGTAATGCTCAAGGCCCCGAAGGGCATCTGGGGCGTGATCGTCGAGAAGCTCGACTGGCAGGTTTTTCCGCTTCAGCGGCGGGTGGTGGTTGTGCCGCAACCCGAACGCAGGTTGCTTCCAGAAAAGGAAAAGGAATGAGCCCGGGCGCCCCCAAGAAATCATCCATCGCGATCGATATCCATGCCCACATGATGCTGCCCGAGGTCTATGCCGTGACGGTCGGTCACAGCGCGTTCGGAAAGTCGACGAACGATCCCACGCTCGGCCCGGAGGCGAGGCGAAAAGCCAAGGAGCGCAGCGATTTCGTCTGCGCCAAGATGGCCGATACCAGCGAGCGCATCGGCGAGATGGACAAGATGGGGGTCGACATCCAGGTGCTCACCGCAAGCCTCGTGCACCAATGCACCTATTGGGCCACGCCGAGCGAGAGCCTGCGACTGGAGCGCATGCTCAACGACCGGATTGCGCAGATGGTCGCCACCAATCCGAAGCGGCTGATCGGCCTCGGCGGCGTGCCGCTGCATGCGCCCGAGCTGGCGGCGCGCGAGGTCGAGCGTTGCATGACCGAGCTCAAGCTCAAGGGCTTCAACATTTCGACCCAGGCGCGAGATCTCGAGATCGGCGACCGGCTGCTGTGGCCGTTCTGGGAAAAGGCCGCGGAGCACGACGCCATCGTCTATATCCATCCGGCCGGCAATCCGAGCCCGCGCTTCCACAAGCATTTTCTGTGGAACAGCGTGGGACAGAATTTCGAGGAGGCGATGGCGATCGCCTCGCTGATGTATGAAGGCGTGCTCGACGCCTTCCCGACGCTCAAGATCTGCATCTCGCACGGCGGCGGCTACATGCCGTTGTGCATGGGCCGCATTGCCCGCAATTACCTCGAGAAGCCGAGCACGCGCGCCAACATGAGCAAAAGCCCGGATGAATATCTTCGCCAACTTTATTACGACACCTGCGTCTACGACCACGATGTCCTGCGCCACCTGGTCGAGCGCGTGGGGGCCGGCCAGGTGATCCTCGGTTCCGACTATCCGGTCGGCGAGTGGAAACCGGTCGAGTTCGTGCGCGCCACGCCGGGCATTACGGACGCCGACAAGGACAGGATCATCGGGCTCAATGCGGCGAAGATGTTCGGCCTCGCGGTGCCTCGAGCTAGCCTCCGCGATGACATAACCGGGCCGGACCTCGGACCCAAAGGGGAAGACCATGACGTTTCTCATCCGCGGCGCGCTCGCGCTTCTGCCGCTGCTGCTCGCGACCGGCGGCGCTGACGCGCAGAGCTGGCCCGCCAAGCCGATCAGGTTCATCGTCACCCAGGCGGCCGGCGGAACTCCGGACATCATCTGCCGGCTGCTTGGCGACCGGCTGTCGCGCGTGCTCGGTCAGCAGGTGGTCGTCGAGAATCGCCCGGGTGCGGGCAATACCATCGGAATGCAGATGGCCGCGCGCGCCGCGCCCGATGGCTACACATTCGTGTTCGCCACCGCCGCGGCGCTCGTCACCAACCCCTATACGTTCAAGTCGCTGCCCTATGATCCGGTCGCCGATTTCGTTCCGGTCGCGATGGTGGCCAAGGGTCCGTTCATCGTCCTCAGCCATCCGAGCGTCCCGGCCAAGACGCTCGGCGAGCTGTTCGCCTATGACAAAGCGAACCCGGGAAAACTCGCCTACGCGACCGACGGGCCGCGCAATTTCTCCGGCATCGTCGCGGCCTGGCTCAACAAGCTCGGCGGCGTCGATATCCTGCAGGTGCCTTATGCGACCATGCCGCAGGGCGTGCAGGATACGCTCGCCGGGCGGGTGCCGCTCACCATCCTGGCGGTGCCCTCGGCGGCCCCGCATATCGGGTCGGGCGCGTTGCGCCCGCTCGCGGTCACCTCGCTCAAGCGGCTGTCGAATTACCCTGACGTTCCGGCGATCAGCGAGAGTTTCCCCGGCATCGAGGTTATCGGCTGGTTCGTCATCGCGGCGCCGGCCGGAACGCCGGTCGAGGTGGTCACGCGCGTGAACCGCGAGCTCGACAAGATTCTCAAGGATCCGGAGATCGTGAGCCAGCTTGCGACGGTCGGCTTCTTCACCGAAGGCGCCGACACGCCCGAGGCGACCCGCGCCTTCGTGCGGTCGCAATATGATCTCTGGGGCAAGGTTGCGCACGACATCGGACTGCGGCCAGAGTGAGCATCGGGTGAGCGGGCATCGGACCGTCAAGGCGATCGGAGCAGCCGTGCTGGCGGCCGGCGCCGTCTTGGCGCCGCAAGCTGCCGCCGCCGCGGCGCTGGACGGCGCCAGCATGGGCTGGCCCTGGGCGCTGCCTTTCGTCGGCCTGCTGCTGTCGATCGCCACCGGGCCGCTGCTGTTCCCCCGGATATGGCACGCCCATTATGGCAAGATCGCCTTCGTGTGGAGCACGCTCACGCTGGTTCCGCTCGCCGCGCTGCGAGGAATCCCGGTGGCCGTCGCGGGCCTGGTGCACGCGATGCTGGCCGAGTATCTCAGCTTCATCGTGCTCCTGTTCGCGCTCTATGTGGTGGCGGGCGGCATCCTGGTGACCGGAAATCTGCGCGGAACGCCGTGGGTCAACACGGCGATCCTCGGGCTCGGCACCCTGATGGCGAGCGTCATCGGCACCACCGGCGCGGCCATCATACTGATCCGGCCGCTGTTGCGCGCGAATGCGGCGCGGCTGGTGAATGTCCATGTGGTGGTATTCTTCATTTTCCTGGTCGCTAATATCGGAGGCGCCCTGTCGCCGCTCGGCGATCCGCCGCTGTTCGTCGGTTTCCTGCGCGGGGTCGATTTCTTCTGGACCACCCACCACCTTGCGGTCGCGACCGCGCTCACGGCGGGAATCGTGCTCGTGGTCTTCGTCGCGATCGATACCTGGTACTACCGCAAGGACCGCCGCATCGAGCTCGTCGGCGAGCCGGCCGCCCCTTTCGCGCTCGGCATCAGGGGCGGGATCAATTTCGTGCTGATCGCGCTGATCATCGGCGACATTCTGGGCTCCGCGATCTGGAAGCCGGGTGTCACGTTCGAGGTTTACGGCACGCGGCTCGCGCTCGAAAATCTCGCCCGCGACGGCGCGCTCGTCGTCATCGCGCTGGCTTCCGTCGCGCTCACCCGCGAGGAGCACCGCGAAGCGAACGGATTTTCCTGGGAGCCGATCCGCGAGGTCGCGTATCTGTTCGCCGGAATCTTTGCCTGCATCATTCCGGTGCTCGCCATGCTGGCTGCCGGCGATAGCGGACCGTTCGCCTGGCTCCTCGACGCGGTGACCCTGCGTGGCGGCGCCCCGAACGACACGGCCTATTTCTGGCTGACCGGCGTGTTGTCGGGACTGCTCGACAACGCGCCCACTTATCTCGTGTTCTTCGAGCTCGCCGGCGGCGATGCCGGCCGGCTGATGGGCGAGCTCAGCTCGACGCTCGCCGCGATCTCGATGGGGGCGGTCTTCATGGGCGCGCTCACCTATATCGGCAACGCGCCCAATTTCATGATCTATGCGATCGCGACCGAGCGCGGCATCAAGATGCCGAGCTTCTTCGGCTACATGCTGTGGTCCTGTGCCGTGCTGCTTCCGGTGTTCGTGCTGCTCACTTTCGTTTCCGTCGGCCGGCCTTAGGCTTTGTCGCCTTCGTCGACCGGCGCGCCGCGCGTGCCTTTGCGGGTTTGGCGGCCATGGCGGGCAGCACCGCGATCGCCTCGACCTCGAACAGGGCGCCCGGGCGCGCGAGCTGCGAGATCGCCACCGTGGTGCTGGCCGGGGCAGCCGCCAGGTTGACGAACTGGTCGCGCACCTCGCGGAAAACGCCGATATGCGTCATGTCGGTGAGGTAGTTGTTGATCTTCACGACGTCCTTCATGCCGGCGCCGACGGCGGCGAGCGCGGCCGCGAGATTCTCGAAGGCCTTGGTGGCCTGGGCGCGGAAATCGCCGGGTGGGCCCACCAGCTTGTTGTCGAGGTCGAGCCCGAGCTGGCCCGCCACATAGATGGTGCGCGCGGGCCCGCTGGTCTCGACCACGTAGGTGTATCCAGGCGGCTTGGCGAGGGTGTTGGGATTGATGAAGCGCACGTTGGAAGCCATGAAGGTCTCCGATCCTCTTGGGGCATGGGCGGGGTCGCACTATAGACCGCTCCGCGCGCCGCGATAGGCCTGTCGGTCGCTTGTCCGAACGATGGCTTGGAGAAATTCAGTGCCCTCAAACGCGGCAGCGCCGGGACCGCGGAGCGCCATGAACGTGAGCGAGCTGACGGCTGGCGTCGCCGGATCGCCACCAACGGCGTCACGGCGAACCAAACCTCATTCGGGAGCCGTGATACCTCAAAAAAAGAGGCGGCCACCGGCCGCCTCTTGGGATTGCGTCGCATACTCACCATGGCTGGCGGTGCAAATGCAGGCGCGGTCCATTGGGATTGTAGGGGCCCGCCGAATAGGCGGGTGCCTGCGCGAAGGCGCTGGGATAGTCGAAGCCCTGCCCGGCGGCGACCTCGCGGCTCAGCGAGTAATCCATCTGGGCGCCGGTGGCTTGCTGATCCCACGCATAGGCGGCAGGCGTGCCGGCGAGCAGCGCGCCCATGGCGGCAGCCGCCATGACTGCGTTCTTCAACCGCCGGCGGACGTTCTGTGTGATGATGAGCCCTTTCATGTGAATCTCCTGTTGTTTGATCTCCGCGCATCGAACCTGCAGCGGTGCCGTTCATATCGGCGACAATGGGCGGCCTTGCTGTGCGCCGATTGGCGCAGTTGATGCCGCCTTGCGCAATTGCCGGAGATCGCGGGCCGAATGCGACGAAAGTCTTAAAGCGATGGGCGCCATGAGTAAATTCATGGTGCCTCGGCGTCACGTGCATGCGCCGCCCATGCGCCTTGCTCGGGCGCGAGGCGCGAGAGGATGGAATTACCTGCCGCGTGGAGGACTAATGTGATTCAGCGATAAACGACACGCCGAATCATCGGCCACGCCAAAAGCTCTAAAATAAAATTTACATAATCAAATCACTTGTCGCGCGGATGTGATGAGCATGTGATTCAAGGAGGATTACATCCTGGTCAAACCAATCACGTCGAAAAGCTCTAAAATAAAAATTCCATAAAACCTGGAGACGCCAGTTCAACTCGGGGGCCTTTACGCACCTCGGAGAATGATGATGCCCAATACGGACATGACAACGAAGCCCGCGCATTCCACGTCGGCTCCTCCATGCGGTTCCTGTTCTTCGGTGAGTTTTTCTCCGCCGGGTATCGCAAACCGGCGCGTGACCGATTGGGGCGCCATCCGCACGGACACCGTCCAGATCATGCGGCGCGAACGCTTTGAATACGGATACCAGGCCCCGTGTCACCTGTTGATCGCCTCGGAGCGCAACGAGCGGGACGCTGGCGAGACGCTCATCGAAGGCCTGCCCAAATCCTCGCTGCGCGACTTGAGCCGGAAGCTGAGCTTCGTTCCGGCGGGACATCGGTTCCACGGCTGGCAGGCCCCGCGCGTGCTCACGCGGGTGACGTATTTCTACATCGATCCACGCGGCCCGCAGATCGATCCTGAGCTGCACTTTTCCGAGATCGCGATGAAGCCGCGCCTGTATTTTTTCGATCAGGATCTGTGGGGGACGGCGCAGAAGCTCAAATCGCTGACCGAGAATCCCGATGCGGGAAGCCCGCAATACGTCGAGGCCCTGAGCGTGGCGTTGTTGCACGAGCTCGTGCGGTTGGATAAATCCGCCGCTCCGGCCCACGCCTCGGCGCGCGGCGGCCTTGCGACCTGGCAGCAGAGGCGGGTGGCGGAATTCATCGAGGAGCATCTCGGCGACGAGGTTTCGCTGTCGGACCTGGCGCAGCTCGTGCGCCTCAGTCCCTTTCATTTCGCCCGCGCGTTCAAGCAATCCTTCGGGGTGCCTCCCCACCGCTACCACATCGGCCGCCGCATGGAGCGGGCGAAGGATCTGTTGGCCGTGACGGCGCTGTCGGTCACCGAGATCGGCATTGATATCGGGTTTCGCGAAACGAGCTCGTTCACGGCGGCTTTTCACAAATTCACCGGCCATACGCCGAGCGACTACCGGCGCCATCTTGCCTGAGAGGCTCGATTCAGCGCCCGCCCAGGAGGTTCGGCACCGCATGGGTGAACCAGGGCACGAATGCGACCGTGAGCACGCCGAGGATCAGGACCGTCAAATAGGGCAGCATCGCCTTCGATGATGCCTCGACGTCGCTCTCCATGACGGCGCAGGAAATATAGAAGCAGATGCCGATCGGCGGGATGAAGATGCCGATGCCCATCGCGAGCAGGATCACCATCGAATAATGGATGCTGTCGATCCCGAGCTGATTGGCGATC
>DATBBS010000600.1:0-1982 GCA_036270895.1 Xanthobacteraceae bacterium | reverse complement strand
GGCTGCCACTGCCCCATCGTCCCTAGCGCCACGGCACATCCTTCTGCATCGCCGCTTCCCAATGCCGGCCGTCGAAATATTTCGGCTTGATCGCCGCGAGATCGATATCGTCGATGCAGCGCGCGTTGACGTCGATCTTGTCCGGGTCGGAGCGCGGCACATAGAACGGATGGATGCCGCAGACCTTGCAGAAGGTGTGCTGCGCGACGCCGGTGTTGAACGTATAGGTCGTGAGATCGTCCCGGCCGCTGAGGAGCTCGAAGCGCTCCGGCGGTACGATCAGATGCAGGATTCCCTTCTTGCTGCAGATCGAGCAGTTGCAGATCGTAACGCCGTCGAGATCGGCGGTGACGCGGAAGCGTACGCGGCCGCAGTGACATCCGCCCTCCATCTGCTTCACCACGACTTTCTCCAAGACAAAGTGACGAGTTCAAAACCTCGAAATTCCAAATGTATCGGGCTTTAACGCCAGGTCACTCCTCGTCGTCTTGCCCGAACATGCCGAACTGGGCCGGATCGCGCGCGGGCTCGGCGAGGCCGAGATGGCGGAACGCATGGCCGGTCAGCAACCGTCCGCGCGGCGTGCGCTGGAGCAGGCCCTGCTGGATCAGGAACGGCTCGATGATCTCCTCGATCGCGTCGCGCGGCTCCGACAGCGCCGCCGCGATGGTCTCGACCCCGACCGGGCCTCCGCCGTAATTGACCGCGATGGCGGTGAGATAGCGCCGATCCATGGCGTCGAGGCCCTGGTTGTCGACCTCGAGCGCCAAGAGCGCGCCGTCTGCGACCTTGCGGTCGATCGCCGCCGCCTTGTCGACATGGGCGAAGTCGCGCACCCGGCGCAACAGCCGGCCGGCGATGCGCGGCGTGCCGCGGGCGCGCCGAGCGATCTCGTTGGCGCCGTCCGCCGTCATGCCGATGCCGAGCACGCGCGCGCCGCGGTTGACGATGAGCTCGAGCTCGGCCTCGGTATAGAAATTGAGCCGGACCGGGATGCCGAAGCGGTCGCGCAACGGATTGGTGAGGAGGCCGGCGCGCGTCGTCGCCCCGACCAGGGTGAACCTGGCGAGATCGATCTTCACCGAGCGCGCGGCCGGTCCCGCGCCGATGATCAGGTCGAGCTGGAAATCCTCCATCGCCGGATAGAGGATTTCCTCCACCGCCGGATTGAGTCGGTGGATCTCGTCGATGAACAGTACGTCGCGCTCTTCGAGATTGGTGAGCAGCGCGGCCAGATCGCCCGCCTTCGCGATCACCGGACCGGAGGTGGAGCGGAAATTCACGCCCAGCTCGCGCGCCACGATCTGGGCGAGCGTGGTCTTGCCGAGGCCCGGCGGCCCGACGAACAGCACATGGTCGAGCGCTTCGCTGCGGGCACGCGCCGCCGCGATGAACACCGCGAGGTTTGCGCGCGCCTGCTCCTGGCCGACGAACTCCGCCAGCCGCTGCGGGCGCAGCGAGGCTTCCGCCACATCCTCGGCGCGGCGTTCGGGGGTCACTAGCGTGCGTCCTGTCGGTGTGCTCACCGCGTCCTCACCACCGCCCGGGTCCGCGGATGTACTTGTTGGGCAAAAGCTCGGTGATCGGGGCCACCGACGGGTCGTCGCCGTTGGGCACGATCACGCGCGCGTTCGAATCGTAATCGCAGATGATTTCCCGGCACGAGCCGCAGGGCGAGACGACCGCGATGGTCTGGTCGGGCTCGTCCGGCTTGGGATGGCGCACCGCCACGATCGTCTCGATCCCCTGGTCGCCCGCCTCCGTGATGGCGCGCCCGATTGCGACCGCCTCGGCGCAGACCGCCATGCGGCCCAGATAAGCGTCGATATTGACGCCGGTGACCACGCGGCCGTCGCGGGTGCGCAGCGCCGCGCCGACCTCCTGCCAGTCGTTGCGATAGCGTTTCCGGATGGCATCGCGCGCCGCCGCAATCAGCGCGCGGTCGGCTTCGCTCAAGGCCGCGGCCTTCATTTGGCGATCTC
>DATBBS010000599.1:0-4068 GCA_036270895.1 Xanthobacteraceae bacterium | reverse complement strand
CCGGCCATGTGTGGATCTCGCCCGGCCAATGGGGCGCGAGCGTGTGGTTCGCGGCGCTGCTGGCGGGCCTCGCCTTCGTGGTGCTCAACGCCGCACGGCGCGCCGACATCGCGCTGTGGTTTCTCGCCGCCCACGCGGCCCTGCTGCTCGCGCGCGCCGCCTGGCTGGGCGATCCGCCGGCCATTCCGCTGCATCAGCTGCAGAGCGGCTCGCTCCTGATCTTCGCGTTTTTCATGATCTCGGACCCGCGCACCACGCCGGACTCGCGGCTCGGACGGCTCATGTTCGCCGTCGCGGTGGCGCTGCTCGCGCACTGGCTCGCCTTCTTCTGGCAGATGCGGCCGGCGCTCTATGTGGCGCTGATCGCGCTGTCGCCGCTCACGTTGCTGTTCGACCGGATCTTCCCAGCCGCACGGTTCGCATGGACCGCCCCGGCCCACCCAGGAGCTGCCCGATGACCCGCACCACCGCTGCCCGCGTGAAATCGACCGTCGCGCTCGCCGCCATCATGGCTCAGCTCACCGCCCAACCGGCCGCCGCCTTCTGCGGCTTCTACGTCGCCAAGGCCGACTCCAAGCTGTTCAACCGGTCCTCCAAGGTCGTGCTGTCCCGCGACGGCACCCAGACCGCCATCACGATGGCGAGTGATTACGAGGGCGAGCCGAAGGAATTCGCCGTCGTGATCCCGGTCCCGAGCTTCATCGCGCGCAAGCAGATCGGCGTGGTCGAGCCGACGACGGTCGACCACCTGGACGCCTACACGGCGCCGCGCCTGGTCGAGTATCACGACGAGGACCCCTGCCGGCCGAGCTCGCGCCGGTTGAGCTTCGCTCGGGCGGCGCCCGCCGCTGCTCTCGAGACGAAAGCCAACGACGCGGCCGGCTCGCGCGGCGTCACCGTCGAGGCGAGCTACGACGTCGGCGAGTATGACGTGTCGATCCTGTCGGCGAGGGAAAGCGACGGGCTGGCCGGCTGGCTGACCGACAACGGCTACAAAATCCCGCAAGGCGCCGAGGGCGTGCTGGCGAGCTACATCAAGCAGAACATGCGGTTCTTCGTCGCCAAGGTGAATCTCACCCGCATGCAGCTCATGGGCAACGAATTCCTGCGGCCCCTGCAGGTGCGCTACGAGACCGCGAAGTTCATGCTGCCGTTGCGGCTCGGCACCGTCAACGCGAAGGGCCCGCAGGACCTGATCATCCTGGCGCTCACACGGAATGGACGGGTCGAGACCGCCAACTATCCGACCATCAAGCTGCCGACCGGCGCCAGCGTGCCGCTCTACGTGAAGAACGAATTCGGAAAATTCTACAAGGCGGTGTTCGACCAGGCGGTGCGCAACGCCGACATGCGCGCCGTCATCACCGAATATGCCTGGGACATGGGCTGGTGCGATCCTTGCGCCAGCGAGCCCTTGTCGAACAAGGAGCTGGTGGAGCTCGGCGCGCGCTGGATCGGCAACGACGACGAGCGCCCCTATGGGGTCGGCCAGGGCGCGAACGCCTATGTGACGCGGCTGCATGTGCGCTACGACGCCGCGCATTTCCCCGAAGACCTGGCGCTGATGGAAACGCGCGACCGCGAGAATTTCCAGGGCCGCTACGTGCTGCAACATCCCTGGACGGGCAGCGCGGCCTGCCCGCAGGCCGAGGCCTACCGAAACGCGCTGCCGGCGCGCTTCCGCCAGGAGGCGCGGAATCTCGCCGCGCTCACCGGGTGGACCATGCCGGGCATCGAGAAGCGGATGGAAGAGACGGGACAGTCGCTACGGCCGTGACGCCATGCCGGCGCGACGAGAGCAGTTGTCGCTTGGCTTGATCCGTCATTCGTCATGCCCGGCACCCGGGTCCGGCCTTCGGCCGGCCCGAGTGTAAACTCTTGTGCCGGGCATCCACGTTTACGGAAACGTCAGCAAGCAAGGCGTGGATGGCCGGGACATAGGCGCGCAAAGCGACGCCGTTCTTCGAACGACTATGCCCGGCCATGACGGACTTTGTGATCCAATCCGAAACAACGACGGGCTAGATCCTTCCCATCAGCACGAGGACCACGATGATGATCAGGAGGAGGCCCACGCCGCCACCCGGTCCGTAGCCCCAATTCGCGCTGTAGGGCCAAGTCGGCAGCGCGCCGACAAGCAACAGAATCAGGACAATGATCAAGATCGTCGAAAGCATCGATCGCTCCTCAGCGCCTCGCCCCGGGCACTCAATGCGTTTCGCGAATCAAAGTTCCGCCGATGCAACTCGCTGAAGCGAGCCGCCAATCGTCGTCGTACAGGTGATTGTCGATAACGCGGGTCGCGGCGACACGGTTCCGCGGTCAGCCCGGTATCTCGGTCTCGTCCTCGGTGATCAAATGGTTAACGATCACCAAGCCGAAGATCAGAAAGGGCACCGACAGAAAGGCGCCGACCGGACCCCACAACCAGGTCCAGAATGCCAGGCTGAGAAACACGGCAAGCGGATTCAACGTGAGGCGCCGGCCGACGATATTGGGCGTGACGAAATGGCCCTCGATCGTCGTCAGCCCGACGAACAGCAACGGCGCGACGCCCGCATAGGCGATCGACGGGAAACTGACGAATCCGACCGCGAACAGGATGACCACGACGAAAGCCGGGCCGATATAGGGGATGTAGTTGCACATGAAGGCGATCGCGCCGAGCAGGACGGGATTGGGGAGCCCGACCAGCCAGGCGCCGGCCGCCGTGATCACGCCGATCGCCAGATTGATCACGGTGACGGTCCCGATATAGAGGGTCAGGTTGTGCTCGATGTCGTTGATGATGCGGATCGCGCGCAGCCGGTCGTCGGGACGATTGAAGACGAGGATGATCTTCTTGCGCAGCTCGGTGCGGTCGAGCAGGAAGAAGAACAGCGTCGCGAAGAAGATCAGGAGCTCGCCGATCGCCGGCGTCAGGAAACCCAGCAGCGGCTGGGCGAGGGCCGCGACGTCGATGGTCACGCCTGACTCCTTGCCGCCTTTGCTCAACGCCGCCTGCAACTGCTGGAAGGCCGCAAATCCCCGCTGGAATGGCTGCAGCTTGGCCCGCAGCGAGTCCGCGAGCTCGGGCGCGCGGCCGATCCAGTCGATGATCGGCACCGAGACCAAGACCGTGATCACCTGCAGCACCACCAGCAGGACCCCGATCACGACGCCGGCGAACAGCCATCCGGGAATCCGCCACCGCGCGGCGAGCCGGGCCAGCGGGTCGAACATCATGCCGATGACAGCGGCGGACACGATCGGCAGCAGGACATTGCGGGCGAGATCGAGCACCGCGCCGAACATGATCAGGAAGATGCCGACGGTCGCGAGATGCGCGACCTGGCGCCAGAAGGCGGCCGGCGCGAGGACCGGGCGCGGATCGATCAGGTCGAGCTCGCTACGCGTCCGCGCGGTCGCAGGGGCAGGGCGGGACTGAGCGCTCTCCACGGCCCCTCTCCTCTCACGAACAACTGACATACGGAAATCCGGCCTCGGCTCCACGCCGGGGCGCGGGAGGCCGATGCGCTAGCCGTATACAACGCGGTGTTCCCCCGTTGGGTTCCGGCTAATCCGCTGCGTCATTGCCCGCGCAAGCGGACCATGACGCAGGTGGATCAGCATCACCCTTCGATGGCGAGCGCGTCGAACAGCTCGTCCACCCGGGGGCAATTCTCGAAATCCCAGATCAACGCCAAGGCGCGCGCGATGCGCTCGGCCGGAAGCTTGCGGCCCGCCAGGGCGGTGAACTTCTCCCTCACCTCCGCGTTGGTGAGCGGATCGTCATGGTGCCCATGCGGATAGTCGAGCCCGGCCGCGCGGGTCGTGCCGTCGGCCAAGTCGATCTCGACGCGGGAGCGGAATTTTTCCGGAAACGCCCGCGTGAAATCCGCATCCTCGGCGACAGTAATTTTGTCGGCGAGGCCCAGGATGCGCGGGTCGGTGAAGCGCGCGGGCGCGAAGATCGCGTCGCTGAAATCCCCGTCGACCAGAACCGCGGCCACGATATAGGGCAGGCTGTGGTCGGCGGTCTCGCGCGTCGTCGGCCGCCATTTCTCGCGCCCGCTGCCGATCTCCTTG
>DATBBS010000598.1:0-2401 GCA_036270895.1 Xanthobacteraceae bacterium | reverse complement strand
TGAAGGGCTGTCGCAAGGTGCGCTTCGACGAGCCCGGCTGGCGCGGGAAGCCGCGCTATCGCTTCGTCTTCCGCAACGAGCCCAGCGATGGCGCACCCGCGACGAGTGTCGTCCTGGCGATCGGCCGCCGCGACCGGATGATCGCTTACGCGAAGGCTGCCCGCCGTGTAAAGGAGCAGGCGGCCCAGGAAGGCCAATCCAGCTAGACCCTATGGCCGCCACCTGAGCGCCGGAGTTGATCCGACGCCGGTGTGAAGGTCGGCACCCGCGCATGAGATGCGCGGGTTTACCGCCGAGGAATGGCCTCGGCGGGGACCGCAATCATGGGGGTGCCGACATGGCGCAGGTTAGGACGTGGGTGGGTCTGGATGTTCACGCGGCGAAGGTCGTCGCGGCGACCGCCGACTCGGACTCGGGTGAGCTGGCGGTGCAGCGGATGGGCGGCGCCACCGAACAGGTGGCGGAGTTCTGCGCCGGACTGCCGGCGCCGGTGCGGGTCGCCTATGAGGCGGGCCCGACCGGGTTCGGTCTGGCCCGGGCCCTGGCGGCGAAGGGCATCGAATGCATAGTCGCCGCACCGGGCAAGATCGAGCGCCCGGCTCAGGACCGCGTCAAGACCGACCGCCGCGACGCCGAGCGGCTGGTGCGCCTCTTGATGATCGGTGGACTTCACGCGGTGCGGGTGCCGACCCCGGCCGAAGAGGCGATGCGCGACCTGGTCCGCGCTCGCGAGGACGTCCGCGGTGACCTGATGGCGGCCCGCCACCGCGTCGGCAAGCTCTTGCTGCGCCACGACCTGCGCTTCGAGGGCAACAACTGGACCCAGCGCCACCTCGACTGGCTGGGCAGGGTCGAGCTGCCCGAGCCGGTGGCCCAGTCAGTCCTGCTCGACGGGATCGGGGCGATCGACGCCCTGCTGGTGCGACGCGAGAGCCTCGAGACCCAGATGGCGTCGCTGGTCGAGGGCTCCCCCTGGGAGCGGCAGGTCGCCCGCCTGCGCTGCCTGCGCGGCATCGACACCCTGAGTGCCCTCGGCCTCTGCGCGGAGGTCGGTGACTTCGAGCGCTTCGCCCGCCCGGCGCAGCTGATGAGCTACCTCGGCCTGGTGCCCTCCGAGAACACGACCGGGGAAAAGCGCCGCCAAGGCTCGATCACCAAGTCGGGTTCCCGTCACGCCCGCCGGCTTCTGGTCGAGGCTGCCTGGCACTACCGCCGGGTGCCGTGCAAAGGAACGGGGTTGCGCCGCCGCCAGGAGGGACAGCCGCAGGCGGTCTGCGCGATCTCATGGCGCGCCCAGCAGCGCCTGCACCGCAGTTGGGTGCGGCTGGACTCAGAGCGCGGCAAGCGCCGCACCCTCTGCGCGGTTGCCGTCGCCCGTGAGCTGAGCGGCTTCTGCTGGGCGGTCACGACAGCCGGCTGAGGCCACCAAGCACTGCTTGGCCCAGGAGGCGGCGGGCTCGGTCCCTCGCGCAGCGCATCCGCGATTTCGCTATGAGCAGCCGCTCCGCGGCGACGCTCGATCTCTAGACAGCGGGCGCTATGACGAAATCCGGTCCTGCGGTAGCCAACCCGCGCATATCAGCCTGACCGCGAGTCGCGCACCAGGCCGACCGCCGCCTCCTGGGCCAAGAAGAAGGCCCGCTCTCAGCGGGCTTTTGGTGGTTGGGGACTTGACAAACGGGCGTCCATATCAGCGATCCTTGTCGATCCGAGCGGCGATGCCCTCCAGCATCTTCCGTACACGGATCCGATCGGCCGGTGGTTCTGGAAGGTCTTCGATAAGCCGGAGCAACTCGGCGACCCTCACCAGATCTGCCGCGACCGCGTCGTGCGCGAACTCCCAGTCGCGGTCGCGGCCGGCGGCGCACTTCGCCAGGACGAGGTCGTGGATCTCCAGACACAGAGCGACGGGGCCGGTGGCTTGTCCCACCCGGGCCGGGATCTCGACTCTGACGAGCCGCTCGTCCCACTCCATCGAGACCAGCATGCTCGTGGGTGGCTCGTCGACGTTTCCGAGAATCGCCTGACTTCCGATCACGACGATCTCCCGCTCGCCGGAGACCTCCGCCGCCGCGGCAATCACATGCTCGAATTGCTCGCGGCGCACAGGGCTTCAGACCCTCTCGAGGATCTTGCGCCGCTCCGGCTCGCTCAGCAATCCGGCCAGCGGTGAGTTCTGGCGGAGATCCCGTCCGCGCTGGTCGTCGGCGGTGATCGCCTTGCGAATCTCGGGCACCGGCATCGCGAAGACCTCTTCCCATGCCTCGGCGTAACGGGGGTCGATCTTCCCGTCCTCCCGCCACCGCCTGAGCTTGCGCTGCGCCGCGTCGATCATCGGGCGCCGCAGTCGAGGCGCCAGTGCTCGGTGATAGGCGAGGCTTCGCAGCTCCTGGGTCCGATG
>DATBBS010000597.1:0-2508 GCA_036270895.1 Xanthobacteraceae bacterium | reverse complement strand
TCCGACGCCCACAAGGCCGCGGTCACCGGCGACACGGTCGGCGATCCCTACAAGGACACGGCCGGTCCGGCCGTCAATCCGATGATCAAGATCACCAACATCGTGGCGCTGCTGCTGCTGGCGATCCTGGCGCACTGAGCCGTCACGGCGAGACGATCGGCCCCGCGGCCCGCGCCGCGGGGCTTTTCTTTTCGCGGTCACCGCATCGGCGCTGTGTTACGATCGACGGCACGCATGAACGGCGCCGGGAAAATGATCGAAGCAAAGAAGCAAAAGCTGCTCGCGGGGCTCGCGCTCGGGCTGCTGCTGGCGGCGGGCGGAGCGGTTCGGGCCGAGGACGCCGACGCCTATCCGTCCAAGCCGATCCGCATCATCGTGCCGTCGAGCGCGGGCGGCACCACCGACATCGTGGCCCGCGCGCTCGCCCAGGCGCTGGGACAGCGCATGAATGCGAGCTTCGTGATCGAGCAGCGGGTCGGCGGCAGCACCAATATCGGCATGAATTACGTGGCGAAGTCGCCGCCCGACGGCTACACGCTGCTGGTCGTCACCGACACGCTCACCTCCAACGCCTCGACTTTCCGCGATCCGGGCTACGACCCGGTGACGAGCTTCGCGCCGGTGACGATGCTGGCCAAGGCGCCCGGCGCGCTTGCGGTCAAGCGCGATCTCGACGTCGCCACCATGGACGCCTTCGTGGCGCTGGCGCGGCGCAAGGGACCGGACCTCACGGTCGCCTCGACCGGCACCGGGACGGTGAGTCAGCTCACCGGCATCATGTTCCAGCAACAGATGGGCCTGCCGGTATGGACCGACGTGCCCTATGCGGGCTCGGCCAAGGCGGTCACCGATCTCCTGGGCGGCCATGTCGACGCGATGTTCTCCATGGTGGTCCCGCTGGTGCCGCATGCCGAGCGCGGCGACCTCAGGCTGATCGCGGTGACGACCAGGACCCGCTCGCCGACGGTGCCGGAGGTGCCGAGCGTCGCCGAGACGACGGCGCTCAAGGATTTCGACGTGGTCAACTGGACGGCCCTGCTGGCGCCCGCCGGCACGCCCGCCCCGATCGTGCAAAAGCTCGCCGCGCAGACCGCCCTGGCGCTGCACGACCCCGAGCTGCTGGCACGGTTCGCGCTGCTCGGCGTGCAACCCGCCGGGGATGGCCCCGACGCGCTCGCGCGCGAAATCCGCCGCACCGTGACGCAATGGCGCGACGTCGTGCGGCAGGCCGGAATGAAAGTGAACTGATGAGCCGAAATCCTTCCGGGCGCGCGCTCCCGAGCCTCGCGCTGATCGACGTCCATCACCATGTGCTGCTGCCCGAATACGAGCAGGCCCTGGTCCGCTCGAGCGCGGCCGATCCGTCGCGCCCGTTCCGCCGCCATGACGGGCCGGCGGTGACCTGCGAGAAGATGGCCGAGCTCGGCATCGATGCCGCGGTCGTCAACCCGCTGTCGGTCGCGGGCGTGCATCACGGCGATGACGCGAATGCGCGCTATCTCACACGCTCGGTCAACGAGGCGCTCGCCAAATTCTCGTCTGGGGCGCCGGACAAGCTCGGCTTCTTCGCCACGCTGCCGTTGCCCGATGTCGATGGCGCGTTGCGCGAGATGAGCCATGCGCTCGATACGCTCGGCGCCGACGGCGTGGTGTTGCTGTCGCACCAGAACGGCGTCTATGTGGGCGATCCTGCGTGCGAGCCGCTCTATGCCGAGATGGATCGGCGCGGTGTCGTGTGCTTCGTCCATCCGACCATTCCGGCCTATTTCCCCGCCGGATTGAATCTGCAAATGTGGCCGGCCTATCTCGAATATGCCTTCGACACCACGCGGGTCGCCGCCAACCTGATCTACCACGCCTTCATGCGCCGATACCCCGCCATCAAATGGCTGCTGGCGCATGCGGGCGGGACGTTGCCCTATCTGAGCATGCGGCTGCGCCTGATGGAGGAATTGGAGACGAAGGGGCGCAAGGCGCCGTTTCCCGGCCTCGGCGCCGGCAAGCCGTTCGACGAGCGCGTGCCGGAAGGCGTGGCACCCTATCTCGACAAATTCTATTACGACGTGGCGTTGTCGGGCGCCGACGCCCCGATGGCGGCGCTCACGGCGCTCGCTCCGGCGAGCCGGATCATGTACGGCAGCGACTGGCCTTTCGTGGAAAAATCCTTCGTGGTCGAGCAGCAGGAGAACCTGCTGCGCATGTCGCATTTCTCCGGCGACCGCTTCGCCGCCATGGAGCGCCGCAATGCCATCGGACTGTTCGAGCGCTTCGCGGGCCGGACCGATTGAACGCGGCGCCAACCCGATCTTGCGGGCCGGCTTGCTTCAGCTTCCGAACTTGAAGATCTTGAACAGGTAATTGAGCGCGTTCTGCTCCTGGCCGCCGGATGGCGTCGTGCGGCTGATATAGTCGAAGATCTTTCCGTCTTTGATGCCGTAATTGGCGAGCCGCTCGACCTTGCGGTTCTTGTCGAAATAGACCGCGATGACGCGCCGGTCGACTTCCTTT
>DATBBS010000596.1:0-10664 GCA_036270895.1 Xanthobacteraceae bacterium | reverse complement strand
GCGGCCGCCCAGTTCATCGACGCCTGTCAGTCGACGCTGTTCAAGCCGGTGCTGTTCAACTTCGCGCCCCCTCCCCCGCCGGAACGCATCGAGCATGTGGTGCGGATCGCGGTGCGGACGTTTCTGGCGGCGTATCGGCCGCGGTGATGGTCCGCCGCATCCTCGCATTCGGCCTGATCGCGCTCGCCCAGACCGGGGTGCAGGCCGCACCACTCGTATCTTATCCGGTGTCGGGCCGCTGGACCTACGACCATGCGGCGGAGAGCGGGCCGGCCAAGAACTGCGGCACGCGCAAAATGGAATTCCAAGGCACGCGCCGGCTCGATTCGGTCGGCGGCGTGCCGGAATATCGCAATCTGAGCGTCACCCAGACCTCAGCCTCGTCCTATCAGGTGGTCGACGAGTTTTTCACGGTGCAGATCCGCGGGCGCATGGACTTCACACTGCGTATCGTCGACCCGGATCACATCGAGATCCATCTCATGCGTGCCGGCAAGACCTTCATACTGCGACGCTGCGCGTGAATGCTGCGCGTGAATGCTGCGCGGGAGCGCTGTCGTTCCAGATTGAAATCGCGGATTTCGTCATGGCCGGGCTTGTCCCGGCCATCCACGTCTTTTTTCTCGCTGATGCATTAAAACGTGGATGCCCGCGACAAGCGCGGGCATGACGGAGCGCGTGGTGCGCTCAGCGCGCCGACGGCATCAGCACCGCCACGGTCGGAGCGCATTTCTTGGTCGCCGCGAGCTCGGCTTCGTAGAAGGCCGCGTCCGGCTCCAGCAACGGGTTCTCGTCGGCGAGGGCGCGCGCCCGGCTCGCTTCCGAGATGAGCTGCTTCATGGTGTCGACGAACTGGTCGACCGAGCGCGGGCAGCGCGCAAAACCCTGACTGGCAAAACCTTGACTGCTGTGCGCGAAGGGGGCGGCCGCGGCCTGGATCGGACGCAAGGTCTGCGCCGATACCGTCGACATGGCGCCCAGCATGGAGGCACCCGAAATGACCGTCAGCGTGGCGATGGTGCGGAAGCTGGCCATGGAACCCCCCCTGCGAGCCGGAGCCGCGCTTGGCTCCACCAGTTAGACGCGCGAGGGGCCGCAGAGGTTCAATTAAGGTTAATCGAGACAATCACGATCGCGTCAAACAAAAGGGGCGGCGCTCGGCGCCGCCCCTCAAACACTTTATAGAACAGAGGCTTAGGCCTGCTGTATGGCGGAAAGCAGCCAGCGGCCGCCGCCCGCCCGCATGAAGGTCCACACCTCGGTGATCTCTTGCGGGGTTTCGCTGCCCTCGACCAGCCGGCCGCTCGCGCGGTCGAGCGTGCGGTCGACCAGACCGAAACGCATCGCCACGCTCGCATAGTCGACGCCGTCCTCGCGCCAGGCTTCGGCAAGATCGCCCTGCAGCAGCTTGACGTTGGAGGTCTTGTTGACGACGCCCCGGCTCGCGTTTTCGGACAGCTGCTCGGAGAAATACGAGAGCATTTCCGGCGTGACGTGCTGGCGCAGGCCGTTGAGATCCTCGTTGCTGAAGGCGGCCTGGATCTCGCCAAGCAGCCGCTCGAAGGCATCATAGTCGGCTGGCGTGATCTCGATGTTGGCCGATGGCATTCCGCCGCCGGGCGAGCCGCCGAAGCCCGACCCGCCGGCATCGCGCACCATCGGAGCGCCCGCACCCGCATAAGCCGGCTGCTGGCGCCGCTGCCACATATTCCACAGGAAGCGGCCGATGATCAGCACAAGCCCGATCTGCAGGATGAGACCGAAGAAGGACGCAAACCCGCCGAGCCCGCCGAACAGCCCATGGCCGAACAGCATGCCGAACAGGCCCGCGCCGAGGAAGCCGGCCGCAAGCCCGCCGAGCAGACCCGGCCGGCTGAAGAAGCCGCCGGCCGCCGGCGCGGAGCCGACGGTGCCCGGTCGCGTGGGCTGGGTGACGGAGCGCTGCATCGGCGACACCGATGGCGCCGTGCTGGTGGACGGCGGCGCCGAGAAGGTGCGCGAACCGCGGCTGCCAGCGCTGAATCCGCCGCCCGCACGCGCGTCGGCGGTGGTGGTCAGCATGCCTAACGCCAGCGCAACGGCCAGCACGGCCGCGAGCTTGCGAAGCGTCGAACCGATCATGTGTTCCTCCCGGCATCCATGGCATTGACCATGGGTCAATCAGTCATACCACCATATTTGGGGTTCACTCGCGGCTTTTGAAGGGGAGCGTCGTTTTGGCTCAACCCCCTGGGGTGGCCGGCCTTTTGCCCGGTAAGGACCGGAAAAGGTTCAGTCTTCGCCCGGCACCGCGTAGGGCAGATTGCGATCCTCTTCCCCATACGCGGCGTAAGGCCGGCTCGCGCGCCGCGGCGCGCGCGACGGGATCGAGCCGGTGATCGCAGATTCGCCGGGGCTGGCGTAGCGCCCGCGCACGCGGGCCGCGACCTCGTCGCCCGAGACAGCACCCGGCTGGCAGATGCGTCGCCCGCTCGCGCGCCGCATCAGGTCCACATGGATGTGGTCGTAGTGATAGGCGTTCGACCCCGGAGCGAGCACCGTGGTGAAGAGCTCGCAGGCGGCCGCCTGCACGTCACGCAGGAATCCCTGATCCTCGGGCACGCCGCGCCAGCCATCCTTGACCGTGATCTTGTGGCCGTCGGCGAAGATGAAAGCCGAGATGTCGAGCGCGTTGCCGAAGGCGTGCTCGGAAATATGGGCGCCCGGATTGCCGTTCATGCCGCGGCACGAATAGGCCGAGATCTGCTTGATCTCGACCACCGGCTGGCCGAACCATTTCTGCGCCGCCGGCTGTACCGCTTCGGTGATCCAGCGATCGAGCGTCGAGACGATCGGACAGGCGAGCGTGGCGGCGGGCGTCACCGAGGCGGTGGTCGCGATCGCGGCGATCTGGCGGTCGCGCGACGGCGACAGCGGCACGACCTCCTGGCTTCCCCGATAGCGCGGCGAAAAAGGCGCGCCGCGGTCGCGCGGCTCGCCCCGATAGGGCGGCTCGCCTCGATAGGGCGGCTCATCCGCATTGGCGGGCGACGGGTAGCGCCGGGGCGGCGCGGAATCGGAGGGCGCGGGCGCGCGCGGCGCGCCATAGCGCGGCAGCGGCGTCTGATAGGCGCCCTCGCGGTCGGAATCGGGCGGCTCCATGCCGGGTGGCGTGAGAGAGACCGGCCCGTTGGCGGCGGGATAACGCGCGCGTGGCGGATAAGGCTCGGACGCCGGATAGGAATAGCGTTCCGGCCGCGGATATTGCGTGGCGCCGCCATAAGGCGGGGACGGCTCATAGGGCTCGCTCGGTCGATAATCCGGATTGGGCGGCAGCCGCGTGTCGGCCGGATAGGCCGGGTTGACCGCGAAGGGCGTATCCGGCGGATATTGCGGCGGCGCCCGGTAGGTCGGCGCCGGTGGCCGCGGCTGCTGCGGATAGGCCGGCCCGGCTTGCGGCACCATGCCGGGCGGACGCACGGAATCGTCCCAATAGCCGAGCGCCGTCTGGCTCTCGCCGAGTGCCGCGACCTTCAACGGAAAGTCGGCGCCGCACATCCCGGGCCCGTTGATCGGTCCGAGGAGAGCGACCGACGGGCTTTCCTTCACGGTGCCCGTCTTGAGGCATGCCATCTCGGCCTCGCGCCGCCACGGCTCGCGCTCCTCCACCCAGGAGTTGCAGCCGGCCAGCGAGACGAGGACGAAGGAGCCGACGAGATACCAACGAACTCCAGGCGTCATGCCCGGACAATGCGAGGGAGTCTGTTAACGAGGCTTCAACGTTACGCAGGGGGCCGCAGCGGCGCGCGCCAGCATGGTAAAGACTTGATGACCCCTTGATCCGCCGCAGCCTTTCGGCTCACATCGCGGCCGCCGGGGAGGTCCGCATGGAAGGCAAGGCCAAGCTCGTTTTTCCTGTCGTCATCACCGCCATCATCGTGTTCGTCGTGAGCGCCGTCGTCACATATTTCAATATCGGGTTTCGGGCGGACTTCGTGGCCCGATGGCTGTCCGCCTTCGCGGTCGGCTGGCCGGTCGCGTCGGTGACCGCGTTTTTCGCCATCCCGTTCGCCCGCACGCTCACGCAGCGCATCGTCGGCCTGATCGACGGAACCGCCTGATGCTGTCCGCACTCGACCTCGCGCGCCGCCTTGCGGCGGGCGCTCTCACGCCCGCCGCCGTCATCGATCTCTGCGCCCAGGCGATCGACGCCCGCGAGTCCGAGATCGGCGCTTTCGCGGCGCTCGATCTCGCGGGCGCGCGGCGCCAGGCGCAAGCGCCCGGCCTCGCGGCGCTGCCGTTGCATGGGCTGCCGGTTGGCGTGAAGGACATCTTCGATACCGCCGACCTCGCGACCGAGTTCGGCTCGCCGATCTACAAGGGCAATCGGCCGCGCCAGGACGCCGCGCTGGTCGCGCTGGTGCGGCGCGCCGGCGGGCTGGTGCTCGGCAAGACGGTGACGACCGAATTCGCTTTCCTGAATCCGCCGAAGACCCGCAATCCGCACAATCCGGCGCACTCGCCCGGCGGTTCCTCGTCGGGCTCCGCCGCCGGCGTCGCGGCCGGCATGTTTCCGATCGCGATCGGCAGCCAGACCGGCGGCTCTGTGATCCGGCCGGCGGCCTATTGCGGCGTCGCCGGCTTCAAGCCGTCCTACCGGTTGCTGCCGACGGCCGGCATGAAGCATTTCTCCGTCTATCTCGATACGCCCGGCCTGTTCGCGGCCTCCGTCGCCGACGTCGCCTACGCGGCCGCCGCCATCACGGGGCGCGATCTGCGGGTCGACCAAGGCACGCCGACGGCGCCGCGCATCGCGATTGCGCGCAGCCATGTGTGGGGCGATGCCAGCGCCGCTATGCAAGGCGCGGTCGAGAACGCCGCCAAGGCGGCGGCCGCCGCCGGTGCGCGCGTGAGCGAGCCGGCCTGGCCGCCGCTGCTGCGCGACGCCTTCGAGGCGCATCCGACGATCCAGGACTACGAGGCCTTTCGCACGCTCGCCTTCGAATATGATCGCCACCGCGACGCCTTGAGCCCGATCCTGCGCAACATGCTGGACAAGGCCGCGAGCGTTTCCTCCGACGACTACGACGCCGCGCGCCGCACCGTGAAGCGCGCGCGCCAGGCGCTCGCCGATCTCATGGCCGACATCGACGTGCTGCTGACGCCGTCCGCGCCCGGCGCGGCGCCGGGGCCGGAGAGCACCGGGGCCGCGATCTTCAACCGGCTGTGGACCCTGATGGGCACGCCCTGCGTCAACGTACCGGGATTGAGCGACGCGAGCGGACTTCCGCTCGGGGTGCAGATCGTCGGCCGCTTCGGCCGCGATCATCAGGCCCTCATGAGCGCGCAGTTCTTGCAGCGGGCGCTTGCCGACATCAATTAGCACCTACGCTGTTACCGCGGCGAATCCCCCTTAATTCACATCGCCCGATTCGGTTCCATGCAAGCTCGCATGACGTGACGCGGGATATCGGCGCGTTCGCGGTGCCGAAGATACTCATTTAACTTCAGCATCTTGATCGTTGATCGGTATCCCCATGCGGCGATTACGCGGCAGCGCAACATGTTAGTTGCTTTGGGAAGCGCCCGGCTTCTGTTAAGCTTCATTCACCATCAAGCAACGAGGGAGGCCTCTCGTGGACTTTGCCTTGAAGAAACTGGACGTCGTGGCGGTGTTCGCGGCATTCCTTTTCGTCGGCGCGATCCTGCTGGGCGCGTTCTGAGTTCGGGGGTCCAACGAAATAGCTTGAAACCGGCGCCGCCACCGCGGCCCATCACGTGAAACGAGCACCGGGGACGCCGCCTCCGGTGCTCTTCATTTGGGGGCATGCTCAGAAAAAGTGGCTACGCCGCGGTGTCGCGCGTATGCGCAACGGGGTCGTAGTTGAGCACCGGCGCGAGCCAGCGCTCGGCGTCCGCCACCGTCCAGCCCTTGCGGCGCGCATAGTCCATCACCTGGTCCCGCTCGATCTTGCCGATGCCGAAATAGTGGCTCTCCGGGTGGCTGAAATAGAGACCGCTCACCGAGGCGCCCGGCCACATGGCGAAGCTTTCGGTGAGCTTCACGCCGGTCGCGCGCTCGCCGTCGAGCAGGCTGAACAAGGTCGCCTTCTCGGTATGGTCGGGCTGCGCCGGATAGCCCGGCGCCGGGCGGATGCCGCGGTATTTCTCCGCGATGATGTCGGCCGTGCTCAAAGGCTCGTCGGCCGCATATCCCCAGAACTCGCGCCGGACGCGTTGGTGCATGCGCTCCGCCAGAGCTTCCGCCAGGCGGTCGGCAAGCGCCTTCGCCAGAATGGAGGAATAGTCGTCGTTGGCGCCCCTGAACCGCTCGGCGACCGTGTCCTCGCCCAGCCCGGCGGTCACCACGAAGGCCCCGATATAGTCGGCGATGCCCGTCGGCGCGACGAAATCGGCGAGCGCCGTATTGGCGCGGCCCTCGCGCCGCGAGAGTTGCTGGCGCAGCGTGTGCAGCACGGCGGCCGGCGCGCCGCGCGCCTCGTCGGCGAATACCGCGATGTCGTCGCCCTGCCGGTTGGCGGGCCAGAATCCGACCACGGCGCTCGCCCGGAACCAGCGCTCGGCGATGATCCTCTCCAGCATGGCGCGGGCATCGCCATACAGTGAGCGCGCGGCCTCGCCGAATTTCGGATCGTCGAGGATTGCGGGAAACTTGCCCGTCAGCTCCCAGGTCGCGAAGAAAGGCGACCAGTCGATCAGCGGCTCGAGCTCGGCGAGCTCATAGTCCCTGAATACGCGGGTGCCGAAAAATTCCGGCCGCGGCGGCGCATAGGACTTCCAGTCGAGCTTGAGTGCGTTGGCGCGCGCATCCGCGATGCTCACCCGCTGCTTGTTCTGCTCGCCGCGCGCATGGGCGGCCGCCATGCGGGCATATTCGGCCCGCGTCTGCGCCACATAGGCGGGACGGTTCTGCGGCGACATCAGCGCGGAGGCGACGCCGACCGCGCGGCTCGCGTCATTCACATAGACGGCCTGGCCGCGCCGGTAGTTGGGATGGATCTTCACCGCCGTATGCACGCGGCTCGTGGTCGCGCCGCCGATCAGCAGCGGCAGGTCGAATCCCTGGCGCTCCATCTCGCCGGCGATCATGCACATCTCGTCGAGCGACGGCGTGATCAGGCCCGACAACCCGATGATGTCGGCGCCCTCTTGTCTTGCGGCTTCCAGGATCTTCGCCGCCGGCACCATCACGCCGAGGTCGATGACCTCGTAATTGTTGCATTGAAGCACGACGCCGACGATGTTCTTGCCGATGTCGTGGACGTCGCCCTTGACGGTGGCGAGCACGATCTTGCCGTTGTGGCTGCGTTCCGTCCCGCCGCGCGCCGCCTTCTCGGCCTCCATATAGGGCATCAGATAGGCGACCGCCTGCTTCATGACGCGCGCGGACTTCACCACCTGCGGTAGGAACATCTTGCCCGAACCGAACAGGTCGCCGACCATGTTCATGCCGGCCATCAGCGGACCCTCGATCACGTCGAGCGGGCGGCTCGCCGCGAGGCGCGCTTCCTCCACATCTTCGGAAATGTAATCGGTGATGCCGTGCACGAGCGCATGGGAGAGCCGCTTCTCGACCGGCTGCGCGCGCCAGGCGAGATCGGCCTCCTTCGCCTGGTGGCCCGGGCCGCCGCGATAGCGTTGCGCGATCGCAAGCAGGCGCTCGGACGCTTCCGGCGCGCGGTTGAGCACCACGTCCTCGCAGGCCTGGCGCAGCTCGGGGTCGAGATCGTCATAGACCGCCATCTGGCCCGCATTGACGATGCCCATGTCCATGCCGGCCTGGATGGCGTGATACAGGAACACCGAATGCATAGCCTCGCGCACCGGCTCGTTGCCGCGGAACGAGAAGGAGAGATTCGACACCCCGCCCGACACATGGGCGTGCGGCAGGTTCTGTCGGATCCAGCGCACCGCCTCGATATAGGCGAGGCCATAGCCGTTGTGCTCCTCGATGCCGGTCGCGATCGCGAAGATGTTGGGATCGAAGATGATGTCCTCGGGCGGGAAGCCGACCTGGTCGACGAGGATGTCGTAGGCGCGCTTGCTGATCGCGGTCTTGCGCTCGAGCGTGTCGGCCTGGCCCTTCTCGTCGAAGGCCATCACCACGACGGCGGCGCCGTGGCGGCGCACGATCTTCGCCTGGCGGATGAATTCGGCCTCGCCCTCTTTCATCGAGATCGAGTTCACCACCGGCTTGCCCTGGACGCATTTGAGCCCGGCTTCGATCACCTTGAATTTCGACGAGTCGACCATCACGGGGACGCGCGCGATGTCGGGCTCGGACGCGACCAGATTGAGGAAGGTCGTCATCGCGGCTTCCGAATCGAGCAGGCCCTCGTCCATGTTGACGTCGATCACCTGCGCGCCGTTGTCGACCTGGTCGCGCGCGACCGACAGCCCGCCGGCGTAATCGCCCGCGGTGACGAGCTTCCTGAACTTGGCCGAGCCCGTGACATTGGTGCGCTCGCCCACATTGACGAAGGGGATTTCGGGCGTGAGCGTGAAGGCTTCCAGGCCCGACAGCCGCAACTGGCGCGGCGGCGACGGAACGGCGCGCGGCGCCTTGCCGGCCACCGCCTGCGCGATCGCCGCGATATGCTCGGGCGTGGTGCCGCAGCAGCCGCCCACGATATTCACGAGGCCGGCGGTGGCGAACTCGCCCAACAGCTCGGCCATGAATTCCGGGCTTTCGTCGTAGAGCCCGAATTCGTTCGGCAGGCCCGCATTGGGATAGGCGCAAACCAATGTGTCGGCGACGCGCGCGATCTCGGCGATATGGGCGCGCATCTCCTGGGCGCCGAGCGCGCAGTTGAGCCCGATCGACACCGGAGCGGCGTGACGGACCGAATTCCAGAAGGCTTCCGGCGTCTGGCCCGACAGCATGCGGCCGGAGCGGTCCGTGATGGTGCCGGAAATCATCACCGGCAGGCGCGAGCCGCGCTCGTCGAACAGCTCCTCGATGGCGTAGATCGCCGCCTTGGCGTTGAGCGTGTCGAAGATGGTCTCCAGCAGCAGCAGGTCGGCGCCGCCGTCGATGAGGCCGCGGGCCTGCTCCGCATAGGCGACGCGCAGGCTGTCGAACGAGGTGGCGCGGAAGCCGGGATTGCTGACGTCGGGCGAGATCGAGGCGGTGCGGTTGGTCGGCCCGATGGCGCCCGCGACGAAACGCGGCCGGCCGTCCTCCTCGCTCGCCGCCAGCGCGGCCTCGCGCGCGAGCCGCGCGCCCGCGAGGTTGAGCTCATAGGCGATGTCTTCCATGCCGTAGTCGGCCTGGGCGATCGCGGTCGACGAAAAGGTGTTGGTCGCCACGATGTCGGCGCCGGCCCGCAGATAGGCGAGATGGATGGCGCGGATCGCCTCCGGCTTCGTGAGATTGAGCAGGTCGTTGTTGCCGCGCAGCTCGCGGTTCCAGGCGTCGAAGCGCGCGCCGCGGAATTCCTCCTCCTCCAGCTTGAGGGTCTGGATCATCGTGCCCATGGCGCCGTCGAGCACCAGGATGCGCTCGGCCGCGAGCTGACGGAGCCGGGACTCGATGGCGGAGATGTTGGCTGGCACGCTCATGCTAATGGGTCATCTCTCTCGATTGCTCGACGGGCGTCCTCACCCGCCCGCGCCGCGCGCCGCCACCCTCTCCCCGGCGGGGAGAGGGAAAGAGGGCCGCAAGCCCAGCAGGTGGCAGATCGCATAGACCAGGTCGGCGCGGTTCATGGTGTAGAAGTGGAAGTCGCGCACCCCGCGATCCACCAGGTCGAGCGCCTGCTCGGCCGCGACCGCCGCCGCGATCAGCTTGCGGGTCGCCGCGTCCTCTTCGAGCCCGGCAAAGCGCTCGGCGAGCCAGCCCGGCACCGAGGCGCCGCAGCGCTGCGCGAAGGCGCGCGTCTGCTTGAAATTCTGCACCGGCAGGAGGCCGGGCACGATCGGGATCGAGATCCCGCGCGCGCGCACGCGGTCGAGATAACGGAAGTAGAGGTCGTTGTCGAAAAAGAACTGGGTGATGGCGCGCGTCGCGCCGGCATCGACCTTCGCCTTCAGCATGTCGATGTCGGCCTCGACGGTCGCGCTGTCGGGATGCCGTTCCGGATAGGCCGACACCGAAACCTCGGCGTCGCATTGCCGCTTGATGCCGCCCACCAGGTCGGCGGCGTTGAGATAACCGCCGGGATGCGGCGCGTAGCGCTCGCCGACGCCGCCGGTCGGATCGCCGCGCAGCGCCACGATGTGCCGCACGCCGGCCGTGATGTAGCTCGCGATCACCTCGTCGATGTCCTGGCGGGTCGCCGCCACGCAGGTCAAATGCGCGGCAGGAACCAGCGCGGTCTCGGCCAGGATGCGCTTGACGGTCGCATGCGTGCGCTCGCGCGTGGAGCCGCCCGCCCCGTAGGTGACCGAGACGAAAGCCGGGCACAACGGCGCGAGCCGCTCGACCGATTCCCACAGCGTCTTTTCCATCTCGTCGGTCTTGGGCGGGAAGAACTCGAAGGAGACGCGGATGTCGCGTCCGCCCTCGGTGAAGCGGCTGCGCCGCGCGATCGCCGCGTTGCTCATCACGCCACCTCGCGGGCGGAGCCGGCCATCAGCATGCGCCGATCGCGCGCCAGCCAGAGCGAGACCGCGATCTTGCCGTCCTCGCCCGGCGCGAGGTTGCGATGGCCGATCATCTCGAG
>DATBBS010000595.1:0-7476 GCA_036270895.1 Xanthobacteraceae bacterium | reverse complement strand
TTCGGTCCTCTTTCTGATCCTCGCCTTCGTAAACGCCTCCGGGCTGTTCGTGCTGCTGGGCGCCGAGTTTTTGGCGATGATCCTGATCGTGGTCTATGTCGGCGCGGTCGCGGTGCTGTTCCTGTTCGTGGTGATGATGCTGGACGTCGACTTCGCCGAGATGCGGCAGGGATTTCTCGACTATCTGCCGGTCGGCGGGGTGATCGGGCTCGTGTTCCTGGTGGAATTGGTGCTGGTGCTCGGCGCCTGGGTGATCGGGCCCGACCTGCCGCATGCCGTCGCGTCGCCGATGCCAGACGGCATGACCAACACCGAGGCGCTCGGGCGCATCCTCTATACGCGCTACGTCTACTATTTCCAGGCCGCCGGCCTGGTGCTGCTGGTCGCCATGATCGGCGCGATCGTGCTCTCGCTGCGCCACAAGCCGAACGTCAAGCGGCAGAACATCGCCGACCAGGTGGCGCGCACGCGCGCGACCGCGATGGAGATCCGCCAGGTGCGGCCGGGGCAGGGGATATGAAAAGAGATCTGTCATGACGATCGGGCTCGGACACTATCTCACCGTCGCCGCGATCCTGTTCACGCTGGGAATCTTCGGCATCTTCATCAACCGCAAGAACGTCATCATCATCCTGATGTCGATCGAGCTCATCCTGCTCGCGGTCAACATCAACTTCGTGGCCTTCTCGGCCTCTCTGCACGACCTCGTCGGCCAGGTCTTCGCGCTGCTGGTGCTGACGGTGGCGGCCGCCGAAGCCGCCATCGGGCTCGCCATTCTGGCCGTCTTCTTCCGAACCCGCGGATCGATCGCGGTCGAGGACATCAACGCGATGAAGGGCTGACGCGTGTATCAGGCGATCGTCTTCCTGCCTCTGCTCGGCTGCATCATCGCGGGCCTCGTCGCGCTGGCGGGTGCCCGCGCGCGCTTTCCCGGCGCCGACCCCGCGACGGGCGCCGAGGACAGCGCGCATGATCACGGCCCGCATGCCAGCGGCGGCGCGCCGCGGCTCGGCGGCGACCACGCGGTCATCCACGGCTCGTCGCATGAACCAGAGCCGCATGTGCCGCCCGCCATGGGGTCGCGCTTGTGCGAGGTGGTGACGACGGCCTTCCTGCTGATCGCGATGCTGCTCTCCTGGCTCGCCCTCTACCGGGTCGGCTTCGGCCACCAGGACGCCCATGTGCCGTTGCTGCCCTTCATCGTGTCGGGCGACCTCAAGGTCGACTGGGCGCTGCGCGTCGATACGCTCACCGCCGTGATGCTGGTGGTCGTCACCACGGTGTCGGCGCTCGTCCACCTCTATTCCATCGGCTACATGGCGGAGGATCCGTTCCGGCCGCGTTTCTTCTCATACTTGTCGCTGTTCACCTTCGCGATGCTGATGCTGGTGACGGCCGACAACCTGGTGCAGCTGTTCTTCGGCTGGGAGGGCGTCGGGCTCGCGAGCTACCTGCTGATCGGCTTCTGGTACCACAAGCCCGAGGCGAACGCGGCCGCCATCAAGGCCTTCATCGTCAACCGGGTCGGCGACTTCGGCTTCGCGCTCGGCATCTTCGCGGTCTTCCTGATGACCGGCGCGGTCGACCTCGACACCGTGTTCGCGCAGGCGCCGGCGCTGACCGGCAAGACCATGCACTTCCTGAGCTGGGACCTCGATGCCCTGACGGTCATCTGCCTGCTGTTGTTCATGGGCGCCATGGGAAAGTCGGCCCAATTCCTGCTCCACACCTGGCTGCCGGACGCCATGGAGGGGCCGACGCCGGTGTCCGCCCTCATCCACGCCGCCACCATGGTGACGGCCGGCGTCTTCATGGTGGCGCGGCTCTCGCCGCTGTTCGAGCTCGCCCCGAATGCGCAGACCGTCGTGACCGGGGTCGGCGCCATGACGGCGATCTTTGCGGCGACCGTCGGGTTGGTGCAGAACGACATCAAGCGCATCGTGGCCTACTCGACCTGCTCGCAGCTCGGCTACATGTTCGTCGCCATGGGGGTCGGGGCCTATTCGGTCGGCATGTTCCACCTGTTCACCCATGCGTTCTTCAAGGCACTTCTTTTCCTCGGTTCCGGCTCGGTCATCACGGCGATGCATCACGAGCAGGACATCCGGAAGATGGGCGGACTCAAGAACAAGATCCCGTTCACCTATGCGGTGATGGTGATCGGAACCCTGGCGCTCACCGGCTTTCCGCTCACGGCCGGCTATTTCTCCAAGGATGCGATCATCGAGGCCGCCTATGTGGGCCACAACGTGCTCGCGCCGCACGCCTTCTGGGCGACCGTCGTGGCGGCCGGCCTGACCGCCTTCTATTCCTGGCGGCTGATCTACAAGACCTTTCACGGCGCGCCGCATGATCCGGCGCATTACGAGGCGGCGCATGAGAGCCCGATGGTGATGCTGGTGCCGCTCGGCGTGCTGGCGGCGGGCTCGATACTGGCCGGCCTGCCCTTCGTCGACCTGTTCGCCGGCCATGGCGTGGAAGAATTCTTCCGCGAGTCGATCAAGTTCGCGCCGGCCAATCACGTTCTCGAGGCCATGCACGAGATCCCGTGGCAGATCAAAATGCTGCCGACCCTCATGATGCTGGGCGGCTGGGGCGTCGCCATCTGGTTCTACATCCTGCGGCCCGACATGCCGGTCGCGCTCGCCCGCCAGCATCCCGGGCTTTATCGCTTCCTGCTCAACAAGTGGTATTTCGACGAACTGTACGACTTCATCTTCGTTCGCCCCATGCTCTGGCTCGGGCGCCTGCTGTGGAAGGGCGGTGACGGCTGGCTGATCGACGGCTTCGGGCCGGACGGGGTCTCGGCCCGGGTGATCGACGTCACCCGCAACGTGGTCAGGCTGCAGACCGGCTACCTCTACCACTACGCTTTCGCGATGCTGGTCGGCGTCGCCGCCTTCATCACCTGGTTCATGTTCACGAGCGGAGGCCACTGATGGCAAGCTGGCCGATCCTCTCCGTCACCACCTTCCTGCCGCTGGTCGGCGCGCTGTTCATCATGCTGATGGGCGGCGAGGACGAGGCCGTGAAGCGCAACGCCCGCTGGGTCGCGCTGTGGGCGACACTGATCACGCTCGCCGTGTCGTTGCTGCTGGCCTGGCGATTCGACCCGTCCTCGGCCGAATTCCAGTTCGTCGAGCGGCGGCCGTGGCTCGCCGGCACCATCATGTATCACATGGGGGTCGACGGCATTTCGCTGCCCTTTGTCATCCTCACCACCGGGCTGATGCCGATCTGCATCCTGGCGAGCTGGCAGGCGATCCAGACGCGGGTGAAGGAGTACATGATCGCCTTCCTGGTGCTCGAGACCCTGATGATCGGCACCTTCTCGTCGCTCGACCTCGTGCTGTTCTATCTTTTCTTCGAAGGCGGCCTCATCCCGATGTTCCTGATCATCGGCGTGTGGGGTGGCCCGCGCCGGGTCTATGCCAGCTTCAAGTTCTTCCTCTACACGCTGCTCGGCTCGGTGCTGATGCTGCTCGCCATTGCGGCGATCTACGGCGAGGCGGGCACGACTGACATTCCGGCGCTCATGCGCCACGCCTTCCCGCTCGGCCTGCAGAAATGGGCGTGGCTCGCCTTCTTCGCCTCTTTCGCGGTCAAGATGCCGATGTGGCCGGTGCACACCTGGCTGCCCGACGCCCATGTGGAGGCGCCGACCGCCGGGTCGGTGATCCTGGCCGCCATTCTGCTGAAAATGGGCGGCTACGGCTTCCTGCGCTTCTCGCTGCCGATGTTCCCCGAGGCTTCGGTCGATTTCGCGCCGCTCATCTTCGCGCTTTCGGTGGTGGCGATCATCTATACGTCGCTCGTCGCCCTGGTGCAGGAGGACATGAAGAAGCTGATCGCCTATTCGTCCGTCGCCCATATGGGCTTCGTCACCATGGGGCTCTTCGCCATGACGACGCAGGGCGTGGCGGGGGGCATCTTCCAGATGATCTCGCACGGCCTCGTGTCGGGCGCGCTTTTCCTTTGCGTCGGCGTGGTCTATGACCGCGTGCATACGCGCGAGATCGCCGCCTATGGGGGGCTGGTGAACCGCATGCCGCTCTACGCGGCGGTGTTCATGGTGTTCACGCTCGCCAATGTGGGCCTGCCCGGCACCTCGGGTTTCATCGGCGAGTTCCTTGCCCTCATCGGCACCTTCCGGATCAATACCTGGGTCGCCACCTTCGCGACCCTGGGCGTGATCCTCTCCGCCGCCTACGCGCTATGGCTCTACCGCAAGGTGATCTTCGGGACGCTGAAGCCCTCTCTCGCCGCCATTCGCGACCTCGGGGCGCGCGAGATCCTCATCTTCGCGCCGCTCGTCGTCCTGACCATCCTGTTCGGCATCTATCCCAAGCCGGTGCTCGACATGTCGGCGGTCTCGGTGACGGCGCTGATCGAGAACTATCACCACGCGCTCGGCGGCACGAAGGCCGCATTGCTCGGCGCCCAGGGCGTCATGCCTGCAACGCCATGATGTTGGAACCGCGATGATCGACGCTCTCGACCTGCCGTCCATCTGGCCGATCCTGCCCGAGCTCGTGCTCGTGCTCGGCGCCATGGTGTTGTTGATGTTCGGCGTGGCGCGCGGCGACCGTTCGACCCCGATCGTGTGCGGGCTCGCGATCGCGCTGCTGGTCGTGGCCGCTGTCCTGCTCGCGATGCAGCCGCCGGGCACGGTGGTCGCCTTCCACGGCAGCTTCGTGCTCGACAGCTATGCGCGCTTCCTGAAGATTCTCGCGCTGGTGGGCTCGGCGATCACGATCCTGCTGTCGATCGAGTTCCTGAGCGCGCCGGGGCGGCAGAAATTCGAATATCCGGTGCTCATCCTGCTCTCGACCGCCGGCATGCTGGTCCTGGTCTCGGCGGCCGACCTGATCGCGCTCTATCTCGGCCTCGAGCTGATGAGCCTCGCGCTCTACGTCATCGCGGCGATCGACCGCGACAACGTCCGCTCCACCGAGGCGGGCCTCAAATATTTCGTTCTCGGCGCGCTCTCCTCGGGCATGCTGCTCTACGGCTGCTCGCTGATCTACGGCTTCACTGGGACGGTGAGCTTTGCCGGCATCGCCAAGGCGGCCGGCGGAGGCGCCGGGCTCGGGCTGACCTTCGGCCTCGTCTTCCTGTTCGCGGGCTTCTGCTTCAAGGTCTCGGCCGTGCCGTTCCACATGTGGACGCCCGACGTCTACGAGGGTGCGCCCACCCCGGTCACCGCCTTCTTCTCGTCCGCTCCCAAGGTCGCGGGCATCGCGATTTTCGTACGCGCCACCATCATCGCGTTTCCGGCCATCGCGTCGCAATGGCAGCAGATCGTGGTGTTCGTCGCGATCGCCTCGATGGCGCTCGGCTCGTTCGCGGCCATCGGGCAGACCAATATCAAGCGGCTGATGGCCTATTCGTCGATCGGCAACATGGGCTACGCCCTGATCGGCCTTGCGGCCGGAACGGCGGACGGCGTGCAGGGCGTACTGGTCTATATGGCGATCTATGTGGCGATGACGCTGGGAGCCTTCGCCTGCATCATCGCGATGCGGCGCTCCGATGGCGCGGTCGAGCGGATTTCGGATCTCGCGGGGCTCGCGCGCACCAAACCCGCGATGGCATTTTTCCTCGCCATGATGATGTTCTCGCTCGCCGGCGTTCCGCCGCTCGCCGGCTTTTTCGCCAAGTTCTACGTCTTTCTCGCCGCCATCAAGGCGGGGCTGTTCGGGCTCGCCGTGATCGGCGTCGTTACCAGCGTGATCGGTGCCTATTACTATCTGATGATCGTCAAGATCATGTATTTCGACGAACCGGCCCCGGGCTTCGTGCCCATGCGGCCCGAGCTCCGGGTGGTGCTCGGCGTCACCGGCCTGTTCGTGATGCTGTTCGGTTTCTATCCGGGACCTCTGGTCGATGCTGCCGCGGTTGCGGCCAAGTCGCTGTTCTGATGGATCTCGCTCCGGGCGCAGCCGCGGCGGGCGTCGGCTTGATCGCATGCGACACCGTCGGCTCGACCAACGCGCAGGCGCTCGCCTATGCGCGGGCCGGCGAAAAGGGACCGTTGTGGATCACGGCGCGCGCGCAGACCGGCGGGCGCGGCCGGCGCGGACGCACATGGGTGTCCGAGCCCGGCAACCTGTTCGCGACGCTGCTCCTGACCGATCCGGCGCCTCCCGAGCGGGCCCCGCAACTGTCCTTCGTGGCGGCGCTCGCGACCCATGATGCGATCGCGCGGCTCGCGCCCGCGCTTGCGGCCCGTCTCGCATTCAAATGGCCGAACGACCTTCTGTGCGACGGCGCCAAGCTGGCCGGCATCCTGATCGAGGCGGAGGGAACGCGGCCGCTGATCGTCGCGGTGGGTATCGGCGTCAACTGCCGGCATCATCCCGACGGGACCGACACCAGGGCGACCAATCTGGCGGCGGAAGGAGCATCGGCGACGGCCGAGCAGCTGTTCACGGCGCTGTCCGGTGCCATGATGGTCCGGCTGCGCGAATGGGACGCGGGTTTCGGCCCGATCCGCGCCGAGTGGCTGCGGCGGGCCGGCGCGCCGGGGACACCGTTGCGGGTCCGGGTCGGCGCGCGGGACGTCACGGGGCGGTTCGAGACCCTGGACGAAGCCGGCCGCCTGGTGGTGCGGCTCGTCGACGGGACGACCGAGACAATCGCCGCGGGCGAGGTGTTTCCCATTGCGCCGGCCGTAACCGCCATGGGACGCTAGCGCATGGCCGCTCCCTCCGACGAACTCGTCTTCGCGCCGCTCGGTGGCGTCGGCGAGATCGGCATGAACCTCTCGCTCTACGGCCTCGGCCCCGAACGCGGGCGCAAATGGCTCGCCGTCGATCTCGGCGTCGCCTTCGCGGGCGACGACCTGCCCGGCATCGACCTGATCATGCCGGACATCCGCTTCCTGATCGAGGAGCGCCGCAATCTCCTCGGCCTGGTGCTGACCCACGCGCATGAGGATCATTTCGGCGCGATCATCGATCTGTGGCCGCGCCTGCGCGTGCCGATCTATGCGACGCCCTTCTCCGCCGCGCTGTTCGAAGCCAAGCGCCAGTCGGAGCCGGGCGCGCCCGAGATCCCGATCCAGGTGGTCCCGCTCGGCAGCCGCCTCACGCTCGGCGTCTTCGACGTCGAGTTCGTGTCGATGTCGCATTCGATCCCGGAATCGAACGGCCTGATCATCCGCACACCGCTCGGCACCGTCTTCCACACCGGGGACTGGAAGCTCGATCCCACCCCGGTGATCGGCCCGGCGACCGACGAGAGGAAGCTGCGTGTGCTGGGCGAGGCAGGCTGCCTCGCGCTCGTCGGCGACTCCACCAATGCGGTGCGCGAGGGCCGTTCGCCGTCGGAATCCGACGTGTCGAAATCGCTCGCCGAGCTGATGACGAATTCGCCCGGACGGGTGGCGGTGACGACCTTCGCGTCGAACGTGGCGCGCCTGCGCTCGGTCGCCGACGCCGCCAAGGTCTGCGACCGCGAGGTGGTGGTGGTCGG
>DATBBS010000594.1:0-12410 GCA_036270895.1 Xanthobacteraceae bacterium | reverse complement strand
CTATGCGGCCGGCGCCGAGGTGGAGATGAGGCCGCTGCCGTGAATCGCGAACGCGAGGATAAAATGCCCGACCTCGCCGCCGCGGTGCGCGCCGCGGCGCGGCAGGAGCAGTTCCTCGAGGTCGTCCCGGCGGCGGAGGCGCGCCGCCGCTTCCACCAGCATCTCGATCTCGCGCCGCTCGGCCCCGAGACGGTCGCGCTCGCCCAATCGCTGGGCCGCGTGCTCGCCGCCGACGTGGTGGCGCCGATCGATGTGCCGCCGTTCGATCGCTCGGGCGTCGACGGCTTCGCGGTGCGCGCCGCCGACACGGCGGGCGCGAGCGACCGTGCGCCACGGCGCCTGCGCCTCAACGCCGAGGTGATTGCCTGCGGTCATCTGCCCGCCCTCGAGGTCGACACCGCGACCGCCACCACGATCGCGACCGGCGGCGCGATCCCGCGCGGCGCCGACGCGGTGGTGATGGTGGAGCAGACCGAGCTCGTCGAGACCGCGCAGGGTCCCGCGATCGACGTCCGCCGCGCGATCGCGCCCGGCGGCTTCGTCGCCTATGCGGGCTCCGATATCGCGCGCGGCGAGACCCTGTTGCGGCGCGGCGTCGAGATCGGGTCGCGCGAGGTCGGCATGCTGGCAGCGTGCGGGCTCGCCACGGTCGAGGTGGTGCGGCGCCCGAAGGTCGCGGTGCTCTCGACCGGCGACGAGCTCGTGCGGCTGGGCGAGCCGCTGCGGCCCGCGGGGGTCTATGACAGCAACGGCGCGATCGTCGCCGCGGCAGTGAGCGAGGCGGGCGGCGAGCCGGTCGCGTTCGGCGCCTTCCCGGATGACGAGACCACGCTCGCGCTCGCGGTGCGCAGCGCGCTGGCGGGTTGCGACATGGTGGTGCTGTCGGGAGGCACCTCGAAAGGCGCGGGCGATCTCTCCCATCGCATCCTCGCCAGACTCGGCTCGCCCGGCGTGCTGGTCCACGGCGTGGCGCTCAAGCCCGGCAAGCCGCTCTGCCTCGCGGTCGCCGAGCGCAAGCCGATCGCGGTGCTGCCCGGCTTTCCGACCTCGGCGATCTTCACCTTCCACGCTTTCGTCGCTCCGGTGATCCGCGCGCTCGCCGGCCTGCCGGCCGATGCCGCCGAGACGGTCGACGCCCGGGTGCCGGTGCGGATTCCCTCCGAGCTCGGCCGGCAGGAATTCGTCCTGGTCGCCCTGGTGGCGGGGGAGAACGGCCCCCTCGCGTTCCCGACGCAAAAGGGCTCCGGCTCGGTGACCGCCTTCTCGCAAGCCGACGGATTTCTGGCGATCGATGCGCTCGCCTCGGCGCTCGACGCCGGCAGCGACGCCGCCGTGACGCTGATCGGCCGCACCCGCATGCCCGACCTCGTCATCATGGGCAGCCACTGTGTGGCGCTCGACGCGGTGCTGGGGCGGCTCGCGGATCAGGGTTTTGCGGCGCGCACCCTCGCGATCGGAAGCCAGGGCGGCGTCACCGCGGCGGAGCGCGGCGAATGCGATCTCGCACCCGTGCACCTGCTCGATCCGGCGGGCGAAACCTACAACCGCCATCTGGTGCGCCCCGGCATCGCGCTGGTGCCGGGCTGGCGGCGGATGCAGGGCTTTCTGTTCCGCGCCGGCGATGCGCGCTTCGCCCGCAAGACCGCCGCGCAGGCGATTGCGGCGGCGCTCGCCGACCCGGACTGCCTGATGGTCAATCGCAATGCGGGCGCCGGCACGCGCATCCTGATCGACCGCCTGCTCGATGGAAAAAAGCCGGCGGGCTACGCCAATCAGCCCAAGTCGCACAATGCGGTCGCGGCCGCGGTCGCGCAGGGCCGCGCCGACTGGGGCATCGCGATCGCCACGGTGGCGCAGCTCTACGGCCTGGAGTTCCTGCCCGTCGCGCCGGAACACTATGATTTCCTGCTGGTTGAGAGCAGACGAGAGCGCCCCGCCGTCCAGGCGTTCCTAGCGGCATTGCGCGATCCTGCGGTGCGTGCGCGGATCGGTGCTCTCGGCATGGTGCCGGCCGATGAATAGAGCCATGACGCGCGTCGCGTTTGCGGTTGCGATCCTCGCGGGGGCGCTGGCGTCCGCGCAAGCGCAACTGCGCGGCCATGGCGGGCCGGTGCGCGCGCTCGCGGTGTCGGCCGACGGCCGCACCGCCGTATCGGCGAGCTTCGACGAGACCGCGATCCGCTGGGCGCTCGCGCGCGATGCCGCCGAGCAGGTCATGCGGTTTCACGACGGCTCGGTCAACGCGGTCGCGTTCCTGCCCGACGGCCGCATCGCGACCGCCGGCGAGGACCGCCGCGTCGCGCTCTGGGCGCCGGGCGCCGATCGGCCCGCCGTGGTCTTCGACGGCCATGAGGCGCCGGTGGTCTCCCTTGCGGTTTCGCCCGACGGCGCGACGCTTGCCTCCGCGTCATGGGACCACACGGTGCGCCTGTGGGGGCTCGGGGGGGCCAGCCCGCGCGTGCTCGACGGGCATCAGCAGAACGTCAACGGCGTCGCCTTCACGCCCGACGGCCGCGCCGTGGTGAGCGCGGGCTATGATCTCACCTTGCGCATCTGGCCGCTCGCCGGCGGCGCGCCGACCGTCACCACCCTGCCGACGCCGCTCAACGGCGTCGCGGTCGCGCCGGACGGCGAGATCGTCACCGGCGGGGCCGACGGCAAGATCTATTTTCTGTCGCCGGCCGGCGAACAGCGCGGCGAGATCGCGGCGTCCGAGACTCCGATCATCGCCATCGCGCTCTCACGCGACGGTGCCCTGGTGGCGGCGGCCAGCATTCGCGGCTCGGTCGCGATCATCGAGCGCGGGGCCCGGCGTGTCGCCCGCACCCTGGTCGGTCCCGGCTTGCCGGTGTGGTCGGCGACTTTCCTGCCCGACAATCACACATTGTTGACCGGCGGCGCCGACCGCATCATCCGGCGCTGGGACGCGTCGAGCGGCGATCAGATCGGCTCTCCCGCGGTCGGCGGCGCCGACGACACCCTCGCACCCTATGCGGGCGATCGCGGCGCTGACGTCTTTCGCGCCTGCGTGGCCTGCCACACGCTCCATGCCGGCGACACCAACCGTGCCGGCCCGACGCTCGCCGGAATCTTCGGGCGCAAAATCGCGACCTTGCCGGGCTACCGGTTTTCCGACGCGCTGAAGCGGCTCGACATCGTGTGGACGCCGGAGACAGTGGCGAAGCTGTTCGAGGTCGGGCCGATGACCTACACGCCCGGCACCAAGATGCCGGAGCAGAAGATCGGCGCCGCCGAGGACCGCGACGCGCTGGTGAAGTTTTTGGAGAAGGCGACGAAGGAATAACCCATCCCGTCATTGCCCGCGAATGCGGGCAATCCGGTAATCACAATCGTCTCGGCACTAGCGTCTTGCCACGACCGCAGGGTCACGGCGTACTGGATGCTCCGCTTGCGCGGGGCATGACGAGGCAAAGTTAAGACGGCGAGCCCTGGTGGCTCACGTCTTCGTCTTCTCCTCGCGCTCGCGCAGATAATCCTCGCTCGTGCGCACCTTCGGGCGCGGGGCTCCGTAGGGGTCGAAATTCTGCTCGCTCACCGCGGCGACGCGGCAGTCCTCGCACATCTTCAGGACATCGAGGCGGCCGCTCTCGCCCTTGAACATCCAATGCCGGCCCGCGAGCTTGGCGGTGACGCGCTCGATCGTGCTTTTGACGCCGAACGGCTTGTCGCAGCGGATGCAGCGGAACGGCTCCTCCTGATTGAGGACCCGTGCCGAGGCCGTGGCGGCGCGAAAGTCGATCTGGGGCACGAGCGTGATCACTTTCTCAGGGCACGTCGCCTTGCACAGGCCGCATTGCACGCAGGCGTCTTCCGAGAAGCGCAGCATCGGCAGCTCGGGATTGTCGCTCAGCGCGCCGGTCGGGCAGGCGGACACGCAGGCGAGACAGAGCGTGCAGCCCGCCGTGTCGACCACGACGGCGCCGAAGGGCGCGCCGGCCGGCAGCGCCACGACGTCGACCGGCTGCGGCGCCGAGCGCTGCAGCTCGCGCAAGGCGAGGCGCAGCACATCGCGCTTGGCCCCGACGGCGGAGAATGTCGCCACGCGCGGGCAGGGCGGGGCGGGCGCGATCGCCCGCAGCGCGATCCCGAGCGCGTCCGGATCGTCGGTCTCGATCGTCGCGACGCGGCCGGCGCCGAAACCGAGGCCCACGAGGATGGGCTCGGCCAGCGCGATCGTGCGCGTGAGGCCGGCCACGTCGTGGCGCGGCCGCTCCCGCAGCAGGAAGCGCAACGCACACGCCCCATAGGCGAAACCCGCCGCGATCGTCTCGATGCCGACCTGGGTCGTCTCGTTGACCAGGAACGGCAGCACATTGGCGGGCAGGCCGTCGCCGTGGCGCGCGAGCGCGTCGATCAGCGCCGTGCCGTGGTCCTCGTCGTGCATGAGCACGATCGGATTTTCTCCGCCCGCCTCGCGGTAGGCGGCGAGTAGCGTGCGCAGCTTGCGCATGAGCGTGTCGGCCGGCGGCAGCGCGTAGCTCGCGGCGCCGGTCGGGCAGACCGCGGCGCATTGGCCGCAGCCGGCGCAGATCGCGCCGTCGATCGCGACGTGGTTGCCGGCCGGCGTGATCGCGCCGGTGGGGCAGAGGTCGAGACAGCGCGTGCAGCCAACGATCTGCGAGCGGGAATGCGCGCACAGATGCTCGGTCAACGTCACGTAGCGCGGCTTGTCGAACGAGCCGACGAGGTCGCGCGCCGCCAGCACCGCGCGCAGCACCGCCGCCGGGTCGCCCGGGTCGGCGCGCAGATAGCCCGCGCGCAGGTCGGGCGCCGGAAACAGCGCCGTGCCGCCCGACATGTCGAGCACGATGTCGCAGCGCGACGCCGCGTTGTCGCGCGCCGTCCCGAAGGCGAGCGCGCCGCGCGAGGAGGGCGCCGCCACCGCGTAGTCGTCGACCACGAGATCGAAGGCGCCGAGATGACCCTTGGCGGTGCGGATCGTGCCTTTGACGACGGGAAACTCGGTGACGCGCGCGGGAGTGACGGCGGCGGGCCGCGTGAGGAGCACGGTGACGTCGAGATGCGGGGCGAGCAATCCGGCCGCCTCGATCGCCTGCTCGTCGCGGCCATAGACCAGGACGACGCCCTCGCTGTTGAGCGCCACGAAGGCGGTGGCGGGCATCGGCTCGCCCGCCGCCGCCACCAGGGCGGCCATTTTCGGTCCGGCCGCGACCGCATCCTTCGACCAGCCCGCGGTCTCGCGGATATTCGCGAAAGCAAGTCCGGCCGGCGTCTCGCCGGCGACCTCCGTGAACAGCGGGGCCTCCTGGGTGCAGGCGACCGTGACCGGCTTGCCGGACGCCGCCGCGGCGCGAAACCGTTCGAGCTCGGCACGGCAGAGCTGGCGTCCGGTCATCACATTGGCGCCGCCACAAGCCTTGCCCACCGCGCCCGCGGCGAGCGGCATCGTGTCCTCGCACGAGCACAACAGAACGATGCGATCCTCAGCCATGCGTTTCCTGGGGCAATGCCATCTGGCGAGCCGAGCCAAACAGGTCGCTGGCGAGCCGGCCCGGACAGGCTATACCTGTCGATGAAATTAGTCATTCCGGCGAGGAAATGCCAATCGCACGCCCAGCCAACCGCGCGGCGCTCGACCTGCCGCCCGTCTACCGCCTCGTGACCTTGCGCGAGGTCGGCGACGCCTTTGCGCATGCGACCGCGATCGCGGCCCAGGAGGGCGCCGGAACGCTGGTCTATGTGGGCCGGTTCGACCTTGCCGAATTCGCGGTGGTGCTCGAGCCCGACGAGCCGTTGCGTGGCGCGCGGCGCGCTTTCTATGCGGGCTGCGTGGCGCTGGCCGATGCTCTGGCGGTCCACGCGCCGCCCGAGAAGCCGATCGAGTTCGTCTGGCCGGGCGCCGTCCATGTCGATTCCGGCCTGGTCGGCGGCGCCCGCCTGGGCTGGCCGGCGGACGCGCCCGAGGATCAGGTGCCGGACTGGCTGGTGTTCGGCGCCATGATCCGCACCGTCGCCATGGGCGAGGAGGAACCGGGCCTGCATCCGCTGACCGCCGCGCTTGAGGAGGAAGGCTTCGACGACGCCGGCTCGGGTCGGCTGGTCGAGAGCTTCGCCCGCCACCTTATGGTGGCGACCGACGCCTGGAACGAGAAGGGTTTCGACGAGGTCGCGAAAAACTACCTGGCTCGGCTCGCCGTCGAGAAAGGCACCCGCCGCGACATCGACGATAACGGTGATCTTCTGGTGCGGCACATGGGAAAAGCCGAGGTCGAGCGCCGTCCGCTGGTGCCGGCGCTCGCCCATCCGTCCTGGCTCGACCCGAAGACGGGAGGGCCGCGCTAGTGCCGCGAACCCGAAGTTCGCACGACATTCGCGGCAAGCACGGTTGCGAACTTCGGGTTCAAAAGCGGCACTGCAATCAATAGACTTGCTCGTGTCCCTTTGATTCCGAAGTTCGCATCAGAGGGCGCGGCGATTACTTTGCGAACTTCGGAATCGGGACACGAGTGAAGCTGCTGCGCACCATCCGGCTCGATCCGTCCGACACTTTCGTGTTCGACAAGGCGGCGGAGCCGGGCGAGTGGGCGGTGTCGGGCGCCTTCATGTTCGCCCAGGCCGATCCGGCGGCGCTCGCCGGCAAGGCGCGCGCGGCCTTTCGCGCCGGGCTGCTCGGGATCGACTCGCTCGGCTGGTCGACGCTGGCCCAGATCGTCGAGGCGAGCGACCACGATCGCGTCGCCGCGACCGAGCTTCTGGCCGCGCGGCTGGTTGCCCATCTCGGCGCGCCCGGCATCGCGGAGGCGCGCGCCGCGGCCGAGGAGGAGATCGCCTTCGCGTCTTCGCTCTGCACCCATCCGGCCGATACCCTGATCGCGGTCCACCGCACCCACCAGGACGGCGAGATCCGCGAAGCCTTCCGCTCGCTTCGCCCGCGCCAGGGGGCGAAGCCGCTGCGCGCCTTCTCGTTCCTCGAGGTCGAGGGCGACGAGGAGCCGGGCGAGGAGGTCGATCTCGCGGCGCTCGCGCGCGGCGAAAACACCAAAAAATAAACGGTCGTCATCGCCCGCGAAAGCGGGCGATCCAGTAGTCACCGAGGGCTGCAAGGGAATGCGGCGTGCCCGCTGCGGCGAAACGGAGTACTGGATGCCCCGCTTCCGCGGGGCATGACGGAGGAAAAGTGCTCACTCCACCTTCACATTCGCGTCCTTGATCACCTTGCCCCACTTCGCGTAATCGGCGCGGATGCGCGCCGCGAACTCATCGGGCGTGCCGGCGATCGAGAAGATCATGTTCGGCGCCAGGAATTTTTCCCGGAACGCCGCCTCGCCGAAAATGCGCTGCGTTTCGGCGCTGAGCTTGTCGACGATGTCGCGCGGCGTGCCCGCCGGGGCGACCAGGCCGTACCAGGAGGCCGCCTCATAGCCCGCAAGACCGGTTTCGGCGATCGTCGGCACGTCGGGAAACTGCGCCAAGCGGGCGGTGCTGCCGAAGCCCAGCACCTTGAGCTGGCCGGCCTGCCACGGCTGCGTCACCAGCCCGATGCTGACGATCATCATCTGGATATGGCCGCCGATCACGTCGGTCAGCGCCGGCGCTGCGCCTTTGTAGTGCACGGCCGTGAATTTCGTGCCGGTCATGCTTTGCAGCAACTCGATGTTCAGGTGCCCGCTCGAGCCGATGCCGAAGGTCCCGTAGTTGAGCTCGCCCGGCTTGCGTCGCGCGAGCCCGATGAGGCCGCTCACATCGCCGACCGGCACCCCGGGATGCACCACCAGGGCCTGCGGGCCGATCCCCAGCCCGCTGACCGGAAGGAAATCGGTCAAGGCGTCGTAAGCGAGCTTGCCGTAAAGGTGCGGATTCATCACGAAGGTCGTGTCCGCGCTCACCATGAGGGTGGTGCCGTCCGCTACCGCGCGTGCGACCAGGTCGGCGCCGAGCTGGCTGTTGGCGCCCGGCCGGTTCTCGACCACGACCTGCTGGCCCCAGGCCTCGGCGAGCCGTTGCCCGAGCGCGCGCGCCAGAATATCGGTGATGCCGCCGGGCGCGAACGGAACCACGATGTGGATCGGCCTGGCGGGATAAGATTGTGTGGACTGCGCATTCGCGGCCCAGCCGAAACCCGCGCCGATGATCCCGCCAAGCGCGACGGCGACCCTCGCGCTGCGCGCGCGTTGAGCCCATATGGTCGACATGATCGCTCCCGGACCGTTGCGGCGCCGTGGTATAGATGACACCCACGGATGGCGGGTGGAGGTCACGCCATCGCGCGCATGGATCGTAAGACATGGGTTTCGGGTTCAACAATAGACACGGCGGACGGCTCGCCGGTTTCGCGGGACTAACCGGATGAAGGATTTCTGGCTCTCCTGCGGGCATCACCTGCTCGACCGCGACGCCGGCGGCGGCCTGGTGGCGACCGACGAGTTCCTCAAGGCCTATCTGGCGCGTCCCGAGCTCGCGCCGCCGCCCGAGGCCTGCGTGGTGGAGAAGACGCTGCACGCCGCGCTGCTCGCCGATCCGCGCCGGCCGATCGGAGCGGCCGACATCGCGGCAATCGCGGATGCCGACGCGCGCGAGAACTGGACGCTGATGATCGGTTTCCGCGATCATCTGCTCGCGCACCCGACGCTGGAAGCGGCCTATCTGGCGCTGGCCCGCCGCGGCGCGGCCGGCATGCCGCCGCTCTTCATCAACCAGCTCGTGCACGTGATCCTGCGCAATATTCTTGATGGCTGCGACGACGCCTTCGTGCTGCGGGCCGCCGAGCTGTTCTTCCGTCCGCAGCGGATCACGCTGCATGAAGGCGCGCTGCTCGCCGCCGACGAGGAACGCATCGCCGGCAGCAATCCGGCGCCCATATCGCCGCTGGTGTCGATGCTCGGCCTTGAAAAATCCGCCGACATCGACGTGCTGGCCGACGCCAATGCGCAGGCCTATTTCGAGCGCAGCGACGCCTACGACATGGCCCTCGACCTGACCGCCGGGCGGCGCGGGCTCGCCGCGCTCGCGCAGGTGATCGCGCGCTGGGTGCGCCATCTCCTGGCGGTGGAGGCCGACGTCGAGCCGCTGGTCGAGCTGCGCGACGCGCCGCTCAGCTGGTATGTCGGGCTCGATGCCGAAGGCACGCGGATCGGCGATCGGCTGTGGGGCTCGGAGGCGCTGGATGAGGCCACACAGGCCCGGGTGGTCGGGCTGTTTCGCCTGAATTTCCGTGACCCGAGCCTGGTGGCGGAAGACGTCGCCGGCGAGCCGGTCTATGTGATCATGGCCATGACGCCGGAGAAGGTCTTGCGTCTGAAGCCGCAGAATCTGGTGGCCGGCCTTCCGGTCAAACACGCGGAAGCCGTGTCATGAGCCGGCCGGTGCCCATCGCCAGCACGGTCGTCGGTGTCGTGGTCGAGCGCCGCAAGGCCAAAAGCCAGTGGGTCGACTATGTGTGGCGGCCGGTGGCGGCGCTGCCGGGCGTGCCGGAGGCCCAGCCCTGGACGGCGCTCGAGGGCGACGACGAGGCGACGCGCTTCTACGCAGGCCCCGCCGAAGTCGGCCTGTATCGGACCGATACCGCGCAATACCGCGACAATCTCGCGTCCGGAAATCCCGGCCTCTGGGTGGTGCTGCGTCCGACCGGCGCCGAGCCGCCCTACCAGATCATCGCCGTCACCGCCGATCCGAGCGAAGGCGAAGCCTTCACCGAGAGCGGAACCGATCTGGTCGAGCCGGTCCCGATGCCCGAACCGATCCGGGTGATGGTTGACGCTTTCGTCGCCGAGCACCATGTCGAGCAGGCGTTCTATAAGCGCAAGCAGAAGCGCGTCGACCCGGAAGCTCTGGCGCGCGGCCGCCCGGTCGCCAAGGACGAGGACCCATGAGCGAGCCCGAGGGATTCCTGTCGCGTTGGACGCGGCTCAAACGCGAGGCCGGCGAGACGCCCGAGGCAGCGGCGCGCGACGAGACGTCCGACGCCGCAAGCGCGGACGCGCCGCGCACCACGCCGGCCGCCGGCGGCGTCGCGCCGGCCGTGACGGCGCCCGCGGCAGCGTCGGACATCGACCTCTCGGCATTGCCCGCGATCGATTCGATCACCGCCGCGACCGACATACGAGGATTTCTGGCGCCCGGCGTTCCGGCGGAATTGACCCGTGCGGCCCTTCGTCGCGCGTGGGTCGCCGATCCGAAGATTCGCGACTTCATCGGCATTGCCGAGAACCAATGGGACTTCACGGCCGCGGATGCCATCCCGGGGTTCGGCCCGCTCGGTCCGCTCGATGATGTCCGGCGCATGGTGGCGCGCGTCATGGGCGAAGATCCGGAGAGGCCCGAAGCGTCCGCCGTCATGGCGAGCGCGGAAAATGCCCCGGACAATGCTCCGGACATGGCCGCCAGCGGCGAATCCCTGGCGCCCGGCGCAGCCGAATTGGGCGCAACCCAGGACGAAACAGCCGTCGCCGCCGAGCCGCCGGCACCCACCGCATTGCGTGACGCTGGTGTGCAGTGCAGCGAAGTAGCGAGTGCGCCGCACAAAGACGAGCGGGATGCCGTTGGGTCAGGTGCGCCCACCCGCCGCGGTCATGGCGGAGCGTTGCCCAAGTAGTTCACGGAAAATCGACTTTCGTTTAGCGCCCCTCATAGCGTCGGGCTATTGACCCGCTCTGGGACAGGGAGATACCTTTTTACGATTAGAAAAGTTCGAAAACAGAGCGCGCAATGCGGGATGCGGGCCTCGAGGAGGCGATACGGGTTGCGGGCGGCGTCGGCGCGCTGGCGCAGAAGATCGGCATTTCGCAACCTTCGGTTTCCAACTGGGCACGGGTTCCGGCCGAACGCGTCGTGGCGGTCGAGGCCGCGACCGGCGTCACGCGCACCGTCCTGCGGCCCGATCTTTACGGCGAGCAACCCGCTAATACCGTCGACGAGGTCGATGCGGCGCGCGCCGCCGAATACGCGCTGCTCTCGGCTCTGCTGGCGCGCGCACCGGACGCGGAATTCCTCGCGCGGCTCGCACGGCTGCGCGCCGACGCAAGCCCGCTCGGGCTTGCGCATGCGGCGCTCGCCGAGGCGGCGGCCGCCACCACGGCCGAGCGCGCCGAACGCGAGTTTTTCAATCTCTTCATCGGGCTCGGTCGCGGCGAGCTGATGCCCTACGGCTCCTATTACATCAGCGGCTTTCTGTATGAGCGGCCGCTCGCCCGGCTGCGTGAGGATCTGGGCAGGCTCGGCATTGCGCGTGCCGAAAACAACTGCGAGCCGGAGGATCACGCCGCCATCCTGTGCGAGATCATGGCGGGTCTGGCGGGCGGGAAATTCCCGGCGCCGGCGGGCGCCGACCGCGCGCTGTTCGAGAAACATCTCGCACCCTGGATCGGCCGCTTCTTCGGCGATCTGGAGCGCGCCGCAGAAGCGGACTTTTACCGGCGAATAGGAACCCTCGGCCGGGTGTTTATCAACATCGAGACCGAAGCTTTCGCGTTGCCGTCGTGACGGCGGCCACACGAGCGAACCAGGAGGATGCGGCCATGAAACAGCGTGACAAGGCGGGCGATCATAAGCTCGGCCGGCGTGATTTCCTCCGTGCCCTCGGTGCCGGCGCCGGCGCCGCCGCCGTCGCGGCGCCGCTCGGCCACGAGGCCAAGGCCGACACGGAAAGCAACGATGAGAAGCGCAAGGCCCGCTACAAGGAAACCGATCACGTCAAGACATTCTACCGGGTCAACCGGTATCCGAGCTGAGGGAGGCGCGCCGTGCTGATCAAGCGAACAGAACGTCAGGCCCGCCGCGGCACGCTCGCCGCCGCATTGGCCGAAAACCAGAATGGCACCGTCGATCGCCGTGCTTTTCTGCGGCGCTCCGGCCTGGTGGCCGGCGGCCTCGCCTCGCTCGGCGCATTGCCGCTCGCGGGCGTGCGCAAGTCGCAAGCCGCGTTCCTCAATGCCCAGGCGGCCGCCACCATCCGCAAGAACATGTGCACGCACTGCTCGGTCGGCTGCACCGTGATCGCGGAAGTGCAGAACGGCGTCTGGGTGGCGCAGGAGCCGGGCTGGGACAGCCCGATCAACCGCGGCTCGCATTGCGCCAAGGGCGCGGCGACGCGCGAGGTCGCGCAGAGCGAACGCCGGCTGAAATACCCGATGAAGCTGGTGAACGGCCAGTGGAACAGGATCGGCTGGGATCAGGCCATCAATGAGATCGGCGACAAGCTGACGGCGATCCGCCAGAAGTCGGGTCCGGATTCGGTCTTCTGGCTGGGCTCGGCGAAATTCACCAACGAGAGCGCCTATCTCAACCGCAAGCTCGCGGCCTTCTGGGGCACCAACAACTCCGATCACCAGGCGCGCATTTGCCACTCGACCACCGTCGCGGGCGTGGCCAATACCTGGGGCTACGGCGCGATGACCAACAGCTACAACGACATCCGCAACGCCAAGACCATG
>DATBBS010000593.1:0-9208 GCA_036270895.1 Xanthobacteraceae bacterium | reverse complement strand
CCCGCCGCGCTGCTGCAGGCGCATCGCTGGATCAAGGATTCGCGCGACGAGGCGACCGGCGAGCGGCTCGACGACCTCGAGGATCCGTTCCGGCTCTACCGCTGCCACACCATCATGAACTGCGCCAAGGCCTGCCCGAAGAGCCTCAACCCCGCCAAGGCGATCGCCGAGATCAAGCAGATGATGATCGCGCGGAAGGTTTAGACGCGCCTTCGCTTCCTTGTCACAGGCATTGCGCGTGCGCTCCCTCCCCCGCGAGCGGGGGAGGGCGGGGAGGGGGAAGCCGCTTGCTCGGTGCCCGCGGCTTCCCACTCTCTGTCTCTCCCCCGCAAGCGGGGGAGAGGACGAAGGAGCCGCAGCGCTCGCGCGCGCCGCTCGCTTCCGCTATTTCTTCTTCGCGTCCGCATACGGATAGATCATCGTCCCGTTCTTGAACTTCGCCGGCCACAGGATCACTTCCTTGGCGGGGTCCTTGAACTGGCCGAGGTCGTTGCCCGACACGTTCTGGAACTGGGTGAACACCATGCCGGAGCGCGTCCATTCGCCGTCGGCCCCGAAGGCGAGCGGACCCACCACGGTATCGACCGTGTGGCCGTGCAGATAGGCCGCGAGCTTGTCGTGGTCGAGACTCTTGGTTTCCTCCACGGCCTTCGCCAAGAGCTGCCCCGCCGTATAGGCGAAGGGCGCAAACCCGTAGCCGAGCGGATCGATGCCCAGCCCCGGCGCCTTGGCCTGATATTTCCGCATCATCTCGGCGGTGCCGGGATAGTCGAGCGTGGGCAAAAAGCTCTCGTTGATGACGATGCCGTTGACCAGCGGCCCGAGCTGCATCTTGATCGGCGTCGCGGTGAGCCCGATCAGGGTGCCGCCGAACATTTTTGGCGAAAGCCCGATCTCGTTCGCGGCGCGCACGATGCCGACCGTGTCGGGCGGGTAGGCGGCCACGAACACGATGTCGGCATTCGCGGCCTGCACGGCGCGCATCACCGGCGCGAAATCGGTGGTGGTGGGCGGATATTTTCCGTCATACGCGATGGTGAGGCCGGCGCCCTGCGCGTTCGCGCGCGCGCCGTCCGACGCCGTCTTGGCGAATTCGGCGTCGGCCGCCACGATCGCCACCGTCCTGGGCCTGGGATCCTGCGCCATCGCGAGCTCGAAAAAGCCTTTCGAGAAGGCCGGCGGGCCGTCGGGGCCGAGCGGAACGGTGGAGAAATAGCGCGGGTAGTTGCCGAACTGCTTGTTCACGCCGAGCCCGAGAATGCTGATGGTCATCTTGTTGTTCTGCATGATCACCGGCATGGCGGGGGCCACCATGTTGGTCGCATAGGGCCCGAGCAGGAGATCGACCTTGTCGACCGTGATCAGCTTGGTGTAGAGCGCCGGCACGTTGGCCGGGCTGCTCTGGTCGTCGTAATAGACGAGCTCGACCGGCCGTCCCAAAAGCCCGCCCGCGGCGTTGACGTCGTCGCGCCAGATCTCGAAGGCCGCCAGGATCTGCTTGCCGTTCGGCGCGACCCCGCCGGTCAGCGCCATGCTGAAGCCGACCCGGATGGGCTCCGCCGCATTCGCCGCACTGGCGAGCATGCAAAATGCCGACAGCGCGACGAGCGCGCGCGCAAGCTTTCGAACGCCTCGCAGCATGGTTCTCTCCCCAGGGCGGCGCCGGTGCTTTGCCGGCGCCGAATTATTGCCGTCGAAGCTTGCCGCGAATTCGGGTCACTGCTTCACGTCGCCCTTCGCGAAGGCGTCGTCGTAAAATTTCTGCGACAGGTTGGCGATCTCCCACCACACCTTGTTCATGTCCTGCAGGCGGAACGAGCGGATGCCGCCCTTCTGTTCCACAGGCTCGACCTTGCGGATCCCGTAGGTCTCTTTCTGCTGCTCGGCCGCCGCATGCGCGGCGTCGACCTCGGCCGGCGTGGCGACCGCGAGCTTGAAGCGATTCTGCGGTCCCTGCTCCTTCTGCTCGCCCTCGACGCAGACGCAGACCACCGACCATGGCCCGCCCTTCCATAGATATTGCGCCTCGGGCAGCGGCCGCACCACGTCGATGCCGAGGAACTCGGTGAGGAAGCGGCGCGTGGCCGGGATGTCGTTGCATTCGAGCGTGCCGTGCGACAAGAGCTCGGGATTGACGAGAGATGCCTGGGTCATGGGAAACTCCTTGTTCTTGTCTATCCCCGCCTCATCCTGAGGAGGCCGCGAAGCGGCCGTCTCGAAGGATGGGGCGGCCACGGTGCCCGCCTCAGCACTGATCGCCCTTTGCCCGTATGGCGGTGTAGATCAGCTCGGGGGTGCGATACTCGATCTCCCACCAGTTGCTGTCGCCGTCGACGAAATAGAACGCGTAGGAGCCGTGGCGGAAGCGCGGCTTCTGCACGCGGCCGAGGCCGAATTCCTTCTGCTGCGCGTTGATCTTCTCATAGGCCTCGTCGACCGCCGCCTGGCTCGACACGAACACGCCCCAGTGATTGAGCATCTCCTGCGGCACCTCGACGTCGGTCACCTCGCGCGCCTCCAGCACCCAATAGGGCTGGCCGGCGAGTTTTTCGCCCGCGCGGTGGCCGCGCTCGCGGATCAGCAGCACGCCTTTTTCCGGCTCGACGCAGTCGAGCCCGAGCAGGCCCTCGCACATGCGGCGGGCGCGGGCGAGGTCGCGGGTCACGAAGGTGCCGGAGATCAGCATGGTCGGCTTGACATGCGGGGCTGCGGATTTGGCTTCGCTTAAGGCCGGGGCATTCATCGTGTCCTCCCTGCGGTGAGATTCAGAGGTCGAGCACCAGCGTCTCGCCCGGCAAGGCGCGCGACACGCAGACCTGGATGTTTCGCTCGCGCTCCTCGTCGGTCAAGACCTCGTCGCGGTGGTCGGCGCGGCCGCCCAAGAGGCCGACGCGGCAGGTCCCGCAGACGCCTTCCTTGCACAATGTCTTGACCTTGATGCCGGCGCCCGCGAGCGTCTCCAGGATGCTCTTTCCGGCCGGCACCGTGAGGGTCTTGCCGGCCCGCCTGAGCACGATCTCGAAGGGCTGATCGCCCGAGCGCGGCGCGATGTCGGCCTCCGAGCCGCGAAACAGCTCGTAATGCACCGTGCCCTTGGGCCAATGTGGCGTCGCCTCGCGCACCGCACGGATGAGGCCGGGCGGCCCGCACACATACACATGGGCGGCGGGCGGGCGGTCCTTGAGCAGCGCCGCGACGTCGAGCCCGCGCGCGATGTCGCCGCCGTCGAAATGGGTCGTGAGGCGCGCGCCCAGCTCGGCGGTGAGCTCGCCGATGAAGGCGGCCTCGTCGCGGCTGCGCGCGCAATAATGCAACACGAAAGCGGCGTTCCGCGCCGCCAGATGCCGGCCCATCGACATCAGCGGCGTGATCCCGATCCCGCCCGCGATCAGGATATGACGCTCGCCCGCTTCGTTGAGCGGGAAATTGTTGATCGGCGCCGACGACGTGAGGCTATCGCCGGCGCGCAGATGATCGTGCACCCAGGTCGAGCCGCCGCGGCTGTCGGTCTCGCGCAGCACCGCCACCACATAGCGGTGGGTCTCGGTGCAGTCATTGAGCAGCGAGTAGGACCGCGCCTCGCCGTTGCCGAGCGCGACGTCGATATGTGCGCCCGCGGTGAAACCCGGCAGCGCCCCGCCGGCGGCGGCGACCAGCTCGACCGACTTGATGCGCGGTGTGACCGCCGCGATGCGGGCGACCTGGAGCGCGAGCGACACGGTGACCTCCCGGCGGCGTTGAAGGGATGGGGCTTACCGGATGATGCACCGGATCGCGGGCCCGGCAAAAGTCCAATTTTGGCGCCGCACGGGGCGGAACCGGGCCTCCCCTCGTGGGTTGTCGGGATGTGCAATTCCGGCGTAAGCCCGCCCCGGACGATTGGTCCGGGGCGGCGGTCCGTTTGCAACCCCTCGGGAGCCGCGCCCCATGAGCGAAAGCGACTACGACCGCGTCTGGGAGATCATGGATGACATCCCGGTCTGTCTGGTGACGACCCACGCGGATGGCAAGATGCGGTCGCGGCCGATGCATGCGATTCCGGACCGCCCCGCGGGATGCATCTACTTCGTCACCGATAGCCGCGGCGCCAAGGACGACGAGATCGCGGCCGCCCCCGACGTGTGCCTCGCCTTCGCGGATATCGGCGACAACACCTATCTCAGCGTCACCGGCACGGCCGAGATGATCCGCGACCCCGCCAAGGCGGAGGACCTGTGGAGCACCGAGGCGCAGGTCTGGTGGCCGCGCGGCCCGAACGATCCGAGCGTGCGCGTGTTGCGGGTCGTTCCCGAGCAGGCCGAATACTGGGACACGCGCGGAAATTCCATCACGGTGGCGCTGAAGCTCATGGCGGCGCGCATAACCGGCCGGCAGCCGGATTTGGGCGAGAACCGGAAAGTGAATATCAGGTGAGAGTTCAGCACTGACTCTCGCTCCCTCCCCCCTTGTGGGGGAGGGCGGGGAGGGGGTAGCGGCGAAGGAAATTTTCGCCATCACGACCCCCCACTCAGTGCTGGCGGCGACCTCAGACCATCACAACTTCAGCTTCTTCTTCCGCTGCCCGAGCGTGCGCAGCCGCAGCGCGTTGAGGCGGATGAATCCCTGCGCGTCGCGGTGGTCATAGGCCACCGCGCCTTCCTCGAAGGTGACAAGATCCTGGTCGTAGAGCGAGTATCTGCTCTCGCGTCCCACCACGGCGACATTGCCCTTGTAGAGCTTGAGCTTGACGCGGCCGGTGACGAGCTCCTGTGACTTGTCGATCGCGGCCTGCAGCATCTCGCGCTCGGGCGCGAACCAGAATCCGTAATAGACGAGCTCGGCATATTTCGGCATCAGCTCGTCCTTGAGATGCATGGCGCCGCGGTCGAGCGTGATCGACTCGATGCCGCGATGGGCCGCGAGCAGGATCGTGCCGCCGGGCGTCTCATACATGCCGCGCGACTTCATGCCGACGAAACGGTTCTCGACCAGATCGAGCCGGCCGATGCCGTTTTGGCGGCCGAGCTCGTTGAGCCGGGTCAGCAGGGCGGCCGGCGACAGCGTCTTGCCGTCGACCGCGACCGCGTCGCCGCGTTCGAAATCGACCGTGATGTAGGTCGCCTTGTCGGGCGCGTCCTCGGGATTGATGGTGCGGCTGTAGACGTAATCCGGCACCTCCTGCGCCGGATCCTCCAGCACCTTTCCTTCCGAGGAGGCGTGCAGCAGGTTGGCGTCGACCGAGAAGGGCGCGTCGCCACGCTTGTCCTTGGCGATCGGGATCTGATGCTTCTCGGCGAACTCGATCAGCTTGGTGCGCGAGACGAGGTCCCATTCGCGCCACGGCGCGATCACCTTCACGTCGGGCTTCAGCGCGTAATAGGCGAGCTCGAAACGCACCTGGTCGTTGCCCTTGCCGGTGGCGCCATGCGCCACCGCGTCGGCGCCGACCTTCTCGGCGATCTCGATCTGCTTCTTGGCGATGAGCGGGCGCGCGATCGAGGTGCCGAGGAGGTATTGCCCCTCGTAGAGCGCGTTGGCGCGGAACATCGGGAACACGTAGTCGCGCACGAATTCCTCGCGCAGGTCCTCGATGAAGATGTTGTGATCCTTGATGCCGAGGAGCTGCGCCTTTTTGCGCGCCGGCTCGAGCTCCTCGCCCTGGCCGAGATCGGCCGTGAAGGTCACCACCTCGCACCCATAGGTGGTCTGCAGCCACTTCAGGATGATCGACGTGTCGAGCCCGCCCGAATAGGCCAGAACCACTTTCTTGATGTCGCCTTTGGGCATCGTCAAATCCGCGCTTTTATTAACGAATTAGGCCCAAACGGGCCGCAGGTCGGCGCGGACTATAGGCGGAACGCGCGGCGCTTCAAGCCGCATCGGCATCATTGCGGGGTCGGCGGGAGGCCCCTCAATTTCGCAGGCCGGTGTCGCACCCCCGAACCAGGGCCGCCGCCGCGCGTTGTAGCAAAGGGGCGACGTGGAGTTTGAGTCATGCGAGCGACCGGCCTCGGTGTCCTGGCGACACTCGTTATCGTTTCACCCGCTCTCGTCACATTCGTTGCCGCCCAGGATCGACACGGCGGAGGCGGCGGTGGCGGGCGAGGCGGCGGAGCCGCGCCGGCGCCCCACATTTCGGCGCCCGCGGCGGCGCCGCGCATCTCCGCCCCGGCAGCGGCCCCGCACTTTTCCGCGCCGGCCCCGCATGTCGGCGGGCCCGCCTTCTCGGCCCCCCACATCTCCGGTCCCGCACCGCGCACTTTCTCGCCACACGTCGCCGCACCCACGCCACACATTGCCCCGGCGCCGCGTATCGCCGCGCCGCAGCGCCTCAATACGCCGCATGTCGCCACGCCCCGCATGTCGCCGTCCCGCGGCACGCAGTCCCACATCGCACATGAGCGGACGGGGCCCAATGGGCCCGCCGGGCTCGCCACGCGCAACGTCGGCCCGCGCGGCGGCAATACGCGCACCGCGACTCCAAGCAATCTTCCGCGCAATGTCCGCACGGCGATCCCGCGCACGCCGACGCCGGGCACGGTCGGTCAAGGTGCGACTGGCGCGGCTGGCGCAGCCGGCGAAAGAGGGACACGCACGGTCGGCCAGGGACCGGGAGGCCGCGACACCGTCGGCCAAGGACCGACAACCGGCGCCCGTAACGCCGCGGCGGCATCGCGGGCGCTCGTGCGCGCCCCGAACGGGCGGATGGGCGTACGCAATCCGACCCTCGCCAGCCTGCCGGCACGCGATCCGGCAACCCGCGCGCTCGCGGGCTCCACCTTCGGTGGACGCTTTGCCCAGTCGCGCACCGCCTGGGATCACGACTGGCGCTCGCGGCGCCACCACGGCCGCAACTTTCCCTTCGTGCTCGGCTTCGCGGGCTCGGTGTTCTGGCCCTATGCGTATGACGATTTCGTCGACTACACCTTCGCCGACTATGGCTACGATACCTTCTGGCCTTATGCGTATGACGACTTCTACAGCGGAATCTACGGCGGCTACGCGCCCGAGTTTTACGCCGACGCTTCCGGCGTAACCGGCACGGGCACCGTCCAGGGCGGCGGATCCGCGCGGCGCGGACGTGCGCGCGTCGCCACCGCGGCGCCGGGTGCGGGTGCCGGCGGAGCGGGGCAGATCTGCAGCGGCGAGACCCAGGGCCTCACCGATTTCCCGATCCAGCGCATCGCGCAGCAGGTGCAGCCCGATGCGAGCCAGCAGGGGCTGCTCGACGAACTCAAGGCCGCCACCCAGCAGGCCGTGGAGATCCTGCGGTCGGCCTGCCCGACCGAACTGCCGACCACGCCTCCGGGCCGTCTCGCCGCCACGCGGCAACGGGTCGAAGCGATGTCGCGCTCCCTCCAGGTCGTGCGCCCGGCGCTCGACAAGTTCTACGCGGCGCTCACCGACGAGCAGAAGCAACGCTTCAACGCCCTCGACGCCGCCACCGTGGCGGAGGGGACGAAGACGCCCGACGGCGCGCAGGCGTGCGGACAGGGCACCAGCGCAATCGAGCAGCCGATCGGCCGCATCGAGAAGTTGCTGAACCTGAGCGCCGCTCAGGACGCCGCGTTCAACGAGCTCAAGGCCGCCTCCGCCAAGGCGGCAGAGGGTCTCGCCCAGAATTGTCCGGCCGGTCAGCCGCTGACGCCGCCCGGCCGTCTCGCCGCCATGGAGCAGCGGCTCACCGCCATGCTTCAGGCGATCGATACGATGCAGCCCGCGCTGGCGAAATTCTACAATTCGCTCAGCGACGAGCAGAAGGCGCAGATCAGCCGGGTCGGCCCCCGCGCCACGTGAGGCGAGCGACGGTTTCGACAGCGCGCGGGCCCTGGGCCCGCGCGCTTTTTTTTGCGCGCCTCACGCCAGGTCGAAATATTCCTTGTGCTCCCAGTCGGTGACCGCCGCCGGATCGTCGCCATTCTCGGCGCCGGCGCGCACGATCTCGTCGCGCTTGAGGGCCAGGAAATAATCCACGAAGGCGTCGCCAAAACCCGACCGGAAGCAGTCGCTCGTGCGCAGCGCGTCGAGCGCCTCGACGAGCGATTTCGGCAACGGCTCGGCCGATATCTCGTAGGGCGCCTCGGTGGCGGGTCCGGGCGCGAGCTTGCGCGCGATGCCGTCGAGGCCGGCATGAATCTGCGACGCCATGTAGAGATAGGGGTTGGCCTGCGGCTCGCCGACGCGGTTCTCCAGGTGGGTGGCGGGATCGTCCGGGCCGCCCATCAGCCGCACCATGGCGCCGCGATTGTCGCGCGCCCAGGTGGCCTGGATCGGCGCCATCGAATTGATGCCGTGGTAGCGCTTGTAGCCGTTCAGCGTCGGCGTCGCGAAGGCGGCCCCCGCGCGCGCATGCGCGAGCAGGCCCGCCAGGAAGGCACGACCGAGCCGCGACAGCGGCTCCGCGCCGCCGTGCGACACGAACAGATTCTCCTTTGAGGTCGCGTCGAGCAGCGACTGATGCAGATGCCAGCCGCTCGCGAAGGCATGCGGCAGGCGCGGCCGGCACATGAAGCTCACCAGATGGCCGTGCCGGCGCGCCACCTGCTTCAGGGCGCTGCGAAACAGCACCATGGTGTCGGCGGGCGCCAGGCCGGTCTGCGGCGCGAAGGTGAATTCGTATTGGCTCGGGCCGAGCTCGACCTCGAGCGAGCGCAGCGGCAGGCCGAGTCCGATGACGGTCTCGCGCAACACCCGCATGATCGGGTCGACCTGATCGAAACGCGACTCGGTCAGATACTGGAAGCCGTGGGTGGTGTGGCTCACGGCCGGTGCCGCCGGCGGCCAGGTCAGGTCGGCGGTCGCGAGCCCGGGATCCTCCAGCTTGAACAGATGAAACTCGACCTCGAGCCCCGCCATGTAGTCGAAGCCGGCGCGGCCGAGCCGCGCGAGCGCATCGCGATAGAGCGCGCGGGTCGAGAAGGGGACCGGCTTGCCGTCGGGAAACACGATGTCGCACAGCATCCAGCCGGTATCGGGCGCCCAGGGCAGCACGCGGAAGGTCGTCGGATCGGCCACCATCATGATGTTGCCGGCGCCCTGCATGGCACGCAGTCCCAGCCCGCCGCCGTCGGCGAACACCGGAAAGACCGTGCGGTGCGAGGTGTCCTTGGCGAGCAGCGTGCTGGTCATCGTCACGCCGCTGCGCATGGCGCGCGGCGCCTCGGACGCCACCAGCGTCTTGCCGCGCAGGATGCCGTGCTGATCGCAGAAGGAGAAACGCACGAGCGCG
>DATBBS010000592.1:0-3613 GCA_036270895.1 Xanthobacteraceae bacterium | reverse complement strand
TGCCGCCAGTCGTCGGCCGGAAAGTCGGCGCTCCAGGTCATGAGCTGGCGCGACGCGAGGTATTTCTCCACGCCGTCGGCGCGCAACAGGCCGGGGATGCGGAAGAAGGGCGCGAGCTCGGCCGGATCGCCGAGCGCGGCGGTGACCGAGGCGATGCCGTCGTCGATCTCCTTCTGCGCCTTGGCGATCGGCATGCGCTGGAACGTCAACGGATGGTTCTGGCTGTGGGTCCCGATGGTGTGGCCGGACGCATGGATCTGCCGCACCATCTCGGGATAGCTGCGCGCATTCTGGCCGATGAGGAAATAGGTCGCCTTCACGCATTCGGCGGCGAGCGTCTCGAGCACCCGGTTGGTGTAGGGCGGCAGCGGCCCGTCGTCGAAGGTCAGCACCACCTCGTGATCCTCGAGCGGGAGCGTCTCGTTATATTGCATGGTGCCGAGCCGCGCGTGCTCGGCCGGATCGACGACCAGCACGCGGCTGATCCCGAGCGGATCGGGATTGCCGGGGCACTCGGCCGCGCTCGCGGCCGACGCAACGCCGCTCAACAGCAACAGACACAGGGCGCTGAGGCGCATTCCGCACAACCTTCCCAAAGACGGCTCGCACGAGGGCCTTTCGGCCAGTCATCGGCGCTGACGTATAAGATTGTGTTAACGGCCCGGATTACCAGGGGTTCCTCATGGGCCGTCGGCCGCGCCGGCCGGCACGACATGCACCACGCGGTAGCCACGCGCTTTCAGGGCACGCAAAAACGCCGGCATCATGGCGGCGGTCTGCTGCTTGGTATCGTGAAACAACACGATACCGCGACCGGCGGCGTCGAGCCGGCTGAGCACGAGCCGCAATTGCCGGCCCGGGCTCATCGGATTCCAGTCGCTCGCCCACAGGTCGGCACCGAATACCGTGAACTTGCGCGCCGCCATGCGGTTGAGCAGGGCGGGCGAGGCGGCAAATCCGGGAAAACGGAAGAAGGGTGTTTTCGGCGGTGAGGATTGCGTGGGTTGCGTGTCGGCGGCCGCGTCGACGGCCTGGCCGGACGACCCATAGGTGGCGCGCTCGTCCGCCGCGATGCCGCGGTCGATCTCGCGCTCGGCGGCGGCCATGCTCACGCGGCCCAGCAGCGGATGCGAGTAGGTGTGATGTGCGAGGGTGTGGCCTTCGGCGAGCTCGCGCCGGGCGAGCGCCGGGTGCGCGGCCGCGTTGCGGCCGAGCAGAAAGAAAGTCGCGCGCACGCATTCGTGCCGCAGCGCGTCGAGCACCTTGTTGGTCGGACCGGGCCACGGGCCGTCGTCGAAGGTCAACACCACTTCCTTGGGGGCGAGCGGAAGCGTTGCGGCGAATTGCTTGCGGCCGACCCGCGGCGTGGTCGCCGGGTCGACGGCGAGAATGCGCGCGGTGCCGAGCGCGTCCGGGTTGCCGGGGCAGGGTGCGGCGGCTGCGAAGCCGGGCAACAGGATGGCTGCGACAAGGATCGACCGTCCGATCACGACAGGCTCGCTTTGCTCGATTCCGGCATCGGTCTTAGTGATCCTGCACCACTGACATTTGCAAGAGCGGCGACGTATAGTTCGTCAATGACGGGAAAGAAAATGTTGAGACGTGCCACAGGGTGCCTCCGATGATCCCCAATGCGTGGTCCGGTTTCGACTTCGGCCTCGGCGAGGAGGTCGATCAGCTGCGCGCGACCGTGCAGGGTTTTGCGCAAGACAAGATCGCGCCGCGTGCCGAGGAGATCGACCGCAGCAACAGGTTCCCGCGCGACCTGTGGCCCCAGATGGGGAGCCTCGGGCTGCATGGGATCACGGTGGAAGAAGAATTCGGCGGATCGGGCTTGGGCTACCTGGCGCATTGCGTCGCCATGGAGGAGGTCTCGCGCGCCTCGGCGTCGGTCGGCTTGTCCTACGGGGCGCATTCCAATCTCTGCGTCAACCAGATCCGGCGCAACGGCAGCGAGGCGCAGAAGCGCCGCTACCTGCCGGGGCTGATCTCGGGAGAAAATGTCGGCGCGCTCGCGATGTCGGAGCCGGGCGCGGGCTCGGATGTGACCGCGATGCGCACGCAGGCGGAGAAACGCGGCGACCGCTATGTCCTCAACGGCTCGAAGATGTGGATCACCAACGGGCCGGAAGCCGAGACCCTGGTGGTCTATGCCAAGACCGACGCGAAGGCGGGCGCGCGCGGCATCACGGCCTTTTTGATCGAGAAGGGTTTTGCGGGCTTCTCCACCGCGCAGAAGCTCGACAAGCTCGGCATGCGCGGCTCCGACACCTGCGAGCTGGTGTTCTCCGATTGCGAGGTGCCGGCCGAGAATGTGCTCGGGTCGGTGGGGCAGGGGGTCAATGTGCTGATGTCGGGGCTCGACTATGAGCGCGTGGTGCTCGCCGCGGGACCGCTCGGCATCATGCAGGCCTGCCTCGATGCGGTGATCCCCTATCTGCACGAGCGCAAGCAGTTCGGCCAGCCGATCGGCGCCTTCCAGCTCATGCAGGGCAAGCTCGCCGACATGTATGTGACCATGAGTGCCGCCAGGGCTTATGTGTATGCCGTGGCGCGCGCCTGCGACGCGGGCCGCACCACGCGCGAGGATGCGGCCGGCGCGATCCTCTACGCGGCGGAGCGGGCGACCGCGCTCGCGCTCGACGCGATCCAGTGCCTGGGCGGCAACGGCTATATCAACGACTACCCGACGGGGCGCCTGCTGCGCGACGCCAAGCTCTACGAGATCGGCGCCGGCACGAGCGAGATCCGCCGCATGCTGATCGGCCGGGAGATTTTCGACAAGACGAGCTAACCCCACGGCGTCATTGCCCGCGCAAGCGGGCTATCCAGTACGCCCCGCGCTTCTGTTATCATGGGCGCCCGTGATTACTGGATCGTCCGCTTTCGCGGACGATGACACCGGCGGGTTGAGCACAGTCCTCTCCGCCGACCTCATTGCAAGCCGTCCGGCAATGGTTAAGTTGGCGCCGCCATGCCCGAGGAATTCCCGATGCTTCCCCGTCTTGCCCGGATCGCGGCGCTCGCCGCCATCGTGGTGGGCTGCGCCCACACGGCGGCCGCCCAAGGCGCCCAGGCGACCCGCAAGGACGCGGGCGCGATCCGCGCCTGCGCCGAGAAATACGCCGAGAACATCAACGAGGCGGAACGGCGCTGCATCTTCGCGATCGTGGTCGAGCCCTGCACCAAGACCAAGGTCGGGCAGTCGAGCCAGGGCGCGTCCGCCTGCTATCACGTCGAGCAGGACATCTGGGACGAGCTGTTGAACGAGAATTTCCGCGTCTTGCGCGACGGCCTGGACGACGCGCAGAAGACCAAGCTGCGCGACATGCAGCGCGACTGGATCGCCTATCGCAACACGACCTGCGGCTTCTACTATGACAAGATCCAGGGCACGATGGCGAACGAGATGACGGCAGCCTGCCTGGCCCGCGAGACCGCGCGCCGCGCGCTGCTGCTGAAGTTTTTTCAGGGGTTGTGATGGGGAGTGTCGGGAAACATGACTCTCCATTCCCCTCCCCCTTGTGGGGAGGGGTTAGGGGTGGGGGTCCTGGAGGTTACGAGCGACCATCGCAGTTTTTTCCTCGCGGCTACCCCCCACCCCAGCCCTCCC
>DATBBS010000591.1:0-3971 GCA_036270895.1 Xanthobacteraceae bacterium | reverse complement strand
CTCTCGTCCGTCATCGGCGGGACGAAACTCGGGGCGGCCATCCTCGAGGCCCACGGTCGCGGCGTGGTGGTGGCCGGGACCTCGGCAGGAGCCAGCGCGGTCGCGACGCACATGATGGCGTTCGGCAGCTCGGGCGCCACGCCGAAGCATCGGATGGCGCACGTCTCGGTTGGCCTCGGCCTGCTCGTCAACGTCGTCGTCGACCAGCACTTCGAGCAGCGCACCCGGCTGGGCCGGCTGCTGGCCGTCGTCGCCCAGTCGCCGTCATTGATCGGGCTTGGCCTCGATGAAGACACGGCGGCGATCATCAACGCCGATGACGTGCTCGAGGTCGTCGGCCGCGGCTCGGTGACGATCGTCGACGGGACTGACGTCATCACCGACGCACACCAGGCCACCGGCCACAGACCGATGATGGTGTCGAACGCCCGGCTGCATTCGCTGCCCGCCGGCTATCGCTTCGATCTGGGGGCGCGCCGCGTGCTGCCGCGCGAGGTCACCGTCAGCCCCCGCATCGCCCAGCTGGCGCAAGGCCGAGTCGCGAAGATGATCCGCCAGGCGGCGGCCGAAGGCCGCGACGATCGCGCCCTCGAGCGGCGCCGGGTACGCCAGGAGGATCGCCAGGCGTCAGAATGAGCGATTCGCGGATAGAGACCCGGGTCGACCGCGACGAAGACGCCAAGCGCGAACCGATCGCGAACAAGCCGCCGCTGAAGCCTGACCTTCGAATCCTCGAGACCCAGGTGCTGCGCGGGCCGAACTACTGGTCTTACGACCCGGCGATCCGGCTGCTGGTGGACCTCGGTGCGCTCGAGCACTGGCCCTCCAACACGATTCCCGCCTTCAACGACACGCTGATCGACATGCTGCCCGGCTTGCGCGATCACGGATGCTCGCTGCACCGGCCCGGTGGATTCATCGAGCGCATGCGCGACGGTACCTGGATGGGGCACGTCGCCGAGCACGTCGCGCTCGAGTTGCAGCGCGAGGCCGGCGGCTCGATCACGCGCGGCAAGACTCGCCGCGCCGGCACGCCCGGACACTACAACGTCATCTACGGCTACCACGAGGAGCAGGTCGGCCTGGCTGCCGGAAAGCTTGCCGCCCGCCTGATCAACCATCTGATCGAGGCGAACCCAACCTTCGATTTCGTCGGCGAGGTCGAGAGCCTGGTGTTGCTGGCGGAGCGAGCGGCCTTCGGCCCTTCGACCCAGGCCATCCTCGACGAAGCCGCGCGTCGCGACATTCCTTATATCCGGCTCAATGATCAGTCGTTCGTGCAGCTGGGCCAGGGGAAGTACCAGCAGCGCATCCGCGCCACCATGACGTCTCGCACCTCAGCCCTCGGCGTCGACATCGCCGGCGACAAGAAACTGACCACCTCGTTGCTCGCTTCGGCCGGGCTGCCGGTGCCACGCAGCGAGACGGTGCGCTCGGCCGACGAGGCGGTCGCCGTCGCCCCGCGCATCGGCTACCCGGTCGTGACCAAACCCCTCGACGGCAACCACGGCCGCGGCGTCAGCCTCGACCTCCGAACTGAAGACGACGTGCGCCGCGGTTTCGAACGAGCGCTGCGGCAAACACGCAGCGGCATGGTCGTGGTGGAGAGCTTCATTCGCGGCAACGACTATCGAGTCCTGGTCGTCGACGGCCGCATGGTGGCGGTGGCCGAGCGCGTCCCGGCCCACATAGTCGGCGATGGTCAGCACACCGTACGCCAGCTGGTCGAGATCACCAATCGCGACCCGCGCCGTGGCATCGGGCACGAGAAAGTGCTGACCCGGATCAAACTCGACGACGCGGCTGAGGAGCTGGTGCAGCGCCAGGGATTCGCGCCCGATGCCGTGCCGCCCACCGGTACCCTGGTCAAGCTCGCGGCCACGGCCAATATGTCCACGGGCGGCATCTCGATCGACCGCACCATGGAGGCGGATCACGACAACATCGAGATCGCCGAGGAGGCGGCTCGCGTGGTCGGCCTGGACGTCGCCGGCATCGACTTCCTCACACCCGACATCTGCCAGCCGGTGCGCGAAACCGGTGGCGCCATCGTCGAGGTCAATGCCGCGCCCGGCTTCCGGATGCATACCCACCCGACCGAGGGCGAGCCGCAGTATGTCGCCAAGGCCGTGATCGATATGCTCTTCCCGCAGGGGACGCCGGCTCGCATCCCGATCGTCGCCGTCACCGGCTCGAACGGCAAGACGACCACGGCGCGAATGATCGCCCACATCGTGCGCGGGCTCGGACACAAGGTTGGGCTGACCACCACGGACGGGATCTACATCGACGGACGTCTCGTCAAACAAGCTGACGCCAGCGGGCCGCGGTCGGCTCGCATGGTGCTGCAGAATCCGCGCGTCGACTTCGCCGTCTTCGAGGTGGCGCGCGGCGGCATCCTGCGCGAAGGCTTGGGCTACAGCGCCAACGACGTCGCCGTCGTGCTCAACGTCACCGGCGACCACCTGGGCCTCAAGGAGATCCACTCGCTGCGCCAGCTGGCGGCGATCAAGCGCGTCATCGTCGAGGCCGTGCCGCGCAACGGGACCGCCGTCCTCAACGCCGATGATGAGCTCGTCGCGGAGATGCGCTCGCATTGCAGCGGCTCGGTGATCTTCTTTTCCATGCGCGACGACAACGAGCTCATCGAACGCTGGTTGCGCCGCGGCCGGAAAGCCTTCGTCATCCAGCAACAGCCACAGGGCGGCGAGATGATGGTGCTCAAAGACGGGCGGCGCAGCACGCAGATCGCGTGGGTCCATCTGATCCCGGCAACCTTCGAGGGACGGGCGCGCGCCAACGTGCAAAACGCGCTCGCGGCCGCAGCCGCCGCGCACGCCGCCGGTGCCCATCTGCACGACATCCGGCAGGGCCTGCGCAGCTTCCACCCCACCTTCGACGAGGCACCCGGCCGGCTCAACCTGGCGGAGATCCACGGGGTGAAGGTGATCGTCGACTACGCGCACAACCCGCATAGCCTGCAGATGGCCGGCGACTTCGTCGAACGGCTGACCGGCCCGGGCGTCAATGGGCCCGAACCAGGCCGGCGCATCGCCGTCATCGCCTCCCCCGGCGACCGGCGCGACGAGGACATGCGCGAGCTCGGCCGCGTGGCGGCGCAGCTCTTCGACATCATCATCGTGCGCGAGGACGCAAACAAGCGCGGTCGTCAGCGCGGTGAGATCGCGGCGACCGTGCTCGAGGGCATAAAGAACGCGCCCGTCAGCCGTGTCGAGCACGCCGAGATCGTCATCGATGAGCGCCCCGCCATCGATGCAGCCTTGAACCACGCCCGCGCCGGCGACGTCGTCCTGCTCTGCGTCGACAAGCCGGCCGACACCTGGCGCGAGGTCGAGGCGCGCCGCGCGCGGCCCGCCTCGCCCGTCAGTTGACGGAGTAAGCCCCTAACTCGCGCGCGCCGTTCGCACCAACGCCTTGATGCGGTCAGGACCGGCGCTCGCGCCACCTCGCTCGCGGAGCAGGGTGAAGATCTCCGGCCGCTGCGAGAGTGCGGTGATCGCCACCACGTCGCCCGGCGCCGATTCTCGAAGCATCCAATCGAGCGCCTCCACCTCGTTGGCGAAGACCGGCGCCGGCGGCTTACCCCCATCCAGGACACCGCCCTGCAACCGCTGGATCAAGTCCTGGGCGTCCCGCCCGCGCAGGTAGCGCTTGAGTTCGGCGATACCGACCCGGTCGGCACCGCGCGCCGCGGTGTAGCCGAGCCGATGCAGGATGACGTTGGTCCGATCGCCCGCCGCGCCGAACGTGAGGAAGATGCGCGCGCCATTCGAGCGCAAGCCCTGGCAGATTTCGATCAGTCCCCGAACGCCATCTTCGTTGTGGGCGTAATCGACGACCACGGTGCGGCCCTCGATCTCGAAGATGTTCGCCCGACCTGGGTTTTTCTCCGGGTCGAGGATGAATGACCGCAGCCCCTCGACCACGGCCGCCTCGTCGATGCCGGCGCC
>DATBBS010000590.1:0-3863 GCA_036270895.1 Xanthobacteraceae bacterium | reverse complement strand
AGTTCGGGCCGCACGGTGGCGAGCAGGCGCGCCACCCGGTTGCCGAAGGCATGACCCACCACGAAGGCGGGACCGCCGCCCGCATGCTCGATCGCGGCCGCCACGTCATTGGCATAATCATGCAGGTCGATGCCGGTCATCGGGCCCTTGCTCCGGCCGATGCCGCGTGGCTGCGGCCGCAGCACGCGAAAGCCGGCGGCGGCGAGTTTTTCGGCGATCGGATCGAAATCCTCCGCGCCGCGGCCGAGCGAGGGGAGGAGGGCGATAAGGGGTCCCGCGCCCTGTAACAGGATTTCGATCTGGACATCGCCACGTTGAATGACAGACCGAGCCACGCGCACGGCTTACTTCTTCCCGCCATTCAGCATGTAGCGCCCGTCCTCGGTGCGCCCGAGCCGGCCATCGCCATACAGCTTGTCGAGGCGCAGCAGGATCTCGCGGCCGTCGCGCGTGCCGGCGGCGGCCATCAGGTCGAGGTAGCTCGCCGGTCCCTGCGCCAAAACCTCCTCCACCGAGGCGCGCGCGCGGGTCGGCATCTCGGGCGGCGCCGCGACCGTGAATTCGAACGCATCCACCTTGCCGAACGGCTTGGTGCAGTCGAAGCCGAGCTTGGCGCCGACGCGCGTGCCCTGCAGCGAGGGGTCGATCGGCACCGCGCGATAGCCCGCGCCGACGATGAGATCGCGATCGGCCTGGAATCGCGTCGCCATCGCCCAATCGACCTGGTCGTCCGAGAAGATATCGATGTCGGCGTCGAACACATAAACATGCTTGACGTCCGCCACCGAGGCGAAGACGGCCGAGATCGCGTTGTGGGCCTCGCCCGGATTGCGCTGGCGCATCGCGACCCGCACCGTCGCCATTCCGCCCGACGCGCCCGTGAGATGGACCGCGACCGGCTCGCGGATCGCCTGCTCCAGCACGTTCCAGATGGCGGTCTCGGCGCGCGCCGCATTGAGCAGCGACGTATCGGTATGGGCGAGCCAGCGCCCCCCGATGGTGACGGTCTGAAAGAGGGCGTCCTTGCGCCGCGTGATGGCGGTGAGATGAAACAGCGGATTGCGTTTCACCACGCCGTAATAGCCGCAATATTCGCCATAGGGGCCTTCCGGCTCCACATGGCCGCGCGCGTCGATATAGCCTTCCAGCACGTATTCGGCGTCGGCCGGCACCCACACGTCGATGGTCTTGCAGCGGACCACCGGCACGGGCTCGCCGCGCATCGCCCCCATGATGTGCAGCTCGTCCATCGGGCGCGCCGGCGCGACGGCGGCCAGGAAGGTGGTGGGATGGCCGCCGATCACATAGGCGACCGGCAGCTTGTCGCCCTTCTGGCTGCTCTTGAGATAGATCGCCTTGAGGTCGCTCGGCGCGATCAGGTCGATGCCGGCCGTGCGCGGCCCACGCAGCATGATCCGCCGGCAGCCGATATTGGTCCAGCCGGTGGCCGGATCGCGCGCGAAATCCATGCTGGCCGAGATATAGGGCGCGCCATCCTGTCCGTGCTGGAGATGGACCGGAAGCTTGGTGAAATCCGCCTCATCCCCGGTGAGCACGACCTCGTGCACCGGCGCGGCCGAGGACGCGACCTCGACCGGCGCCACCGGATGGGGAAGCCGCTCGCGCATCACCTTGGCGAAACCCGCCGCATCGGTGCCGAGCGCCAGGCCCAGCCGCTCGCGCGCCCCCATGACGTTGCCGACGAGCTCGGTCCGCTCCGGCCCGACATTGCGGAACCACACCGCCTTGGGGTTGCCGTCGAGCACCGCCGCGATGTCGATCAGGTCGATCGGCTGGTCATGCACGACGCATTGGCCCTGCTGCACCAGCCGCTCCACGAAGGAACGCAGGCGGAATTTCTCGGTGTCGGGCTGGGTCATGTTTCGGGTCTCTTGCCTATCGATCGTCATTGCGAGGGCTGCGAAGCAGCCAGAAGCAATCTCCGCCGCCGGAACATGCGGCGCAGATTGCTTCGCTTCGCTCGCAATGACAATGACTCACGGCTCCGGCTTCCACCCTTCGCGGTCCAGCTCCGCGGCCGCGCGGGCCGCAAAGCCGAAATCGAACACGGCCGCGGGCGCCGGCCGCTTCTCCGCGGGGACGTTCATCATCTCGCCGCGCAGCGCGATCTCGGTCGCCTGGGCGTCGGGCGGAATGGTGCTGTTCGGCGCCATCAAATCACGCAGCTGATCATATTCGGTCGCGACCGCCTGCGGTGTCGTCTTCATGAAGCCCGCGAAGCGCGCGATCGAGGGCTCGCGCAACGTGCGGGCATAGATCATGCCTTTCAGGCTCGCCTTGACGAATTTCTGCACCAGCTCGGGCTTGGTCCGGATCAGCGCGTCGGAAGCCGCCAGCCCGTTGAAGGTCGAGCGCACCTCCTCGGCCATGTCGACCAGGAGGCGGCCGTCCTTGAGCATGCCGCGCGACCGCATGATCTCGACGTCGGCCGGGTGCAGCACGCCGGCCGGCAGCGTGCCCGAATTGACGATCGCCATGCGGGCGCCCACATTCGAGCCGAACGGCGTGAAGGCGACGAAATCCTGCGGCAGTCCGCGCTTGAGCAGGATGTAGCGCAGGCCGATCTCGCCGGTGTCGCCGCGGCTGATGATGCCGATCTGCTGGCCGCGCAGGTCATCGAAGGTCTTGATGTCGGGCCGCGTCGCCCACAGCTGCCAGTTCGGCCGGTCCTGCCCGACCAGCAGCACCTTGAGCCTGGCGCCACGCATGATGGCGCTGATGGCGGAAGACCCCGAGGTGGAGAACTGGACGTCGCCCGAGACCAGCGCCGGCGTCGCGGTGCCGCCGCCGGATTCGAGCAGCTCGATCTCGATTCCCTCCTGGGCGTAATAGCCCTTGTCGATGGCGGTGAAGAGGAAGATGTAGGCGCCGTTGAGGTTGGGATAGGTGACGCGCACTTTCTCGGCCGCCGCCGGGGCGCCGGCGAACGCGCCGGCGACGAGCAGCCCGGCCAGCAGCATGGCCGCGCGTCGCGAATACTTCATCGCGCCGTCGTCTTCGTCTTGCCGGGCACCGTCTTGGCCAGCCAATCGGCCATCACGCCCGCAATCGCGTCGCTGTTCTTCTCCAGCATCATCATGTGGCCATTGCCGTGAATCCCGACATCGGCGAGCCGGACATAGGTGTTCTTCACGCCGGCCTGCGCGAGATATTTCGCCGTGCAGTGGTCGTAGCTCGCGTGATAGGAGGCTTCCGACATCACGATCAGCACCGGAATATGCTTGAGGTTGACGAGTTGGCGCGCCGGCTCCTGTTGCAGCCAGCAGCGCACGAGGTCAGGCTGGTCCGGCTCGTCCTGGCGTAGGAACGTGGGCGCGCCCGATGGTTCGTAGGCAAGCGGCACTTCGCCGAGGCCCCACGCCTTGGTCTTCGACGCATCGGCGAACCATTCGGGCGCGCCCTTGAACTCGGTCTCGTGCACCGGAGGGCCGTTGGGCTCGACCGCCACGATGGCCTTCACCAGTTGCGGGCGCGCATCGGCGATCGGCCAGCCGAAGGCGCCCGATTGCGAATGGGTGAGCAGGATCGCCGGACCGATCTTGTCGAGCAGCGCGATGCCGGCATCGCGGTTGAGCTCCTGCTGCTTGGCGAAATCGGCGACCGAGGGCATCTGACTGGCGTAGAACTGATCGAAAATCGGATCGCCCGGCTGGCCCGCGCCCGGCCACTGGGTGTGGAGATGGGCCTGCGGCCACAACTTGTAGCGTTCCGGCGTGACGAAGCGCTGCTGGACCGCGCTCAGGCGCGACGGCCCCATCGGCCCGTGCGCCTGCGCCCAATGGGCGGCGCGCCCGCGCGCCACCTGATCGACCACATAGACCGCGTAACCGCGGCGCAGGAAA
>DATBBS010000589.1:0-3898 GCA_036270895.1 Xanthobacteraceae bacterium | reverse complement strand
TGCCAACCGGTTCGTAGTCCACCCGCTTGATCAGGTTGCTCTTGCCGTCCCGCCACGGATTGACGCCGGCGTGCTCCGGCCACGTGTAGGTGTAGCCCTTACCCTTGAGGCAGATCAGCACCGCCGCCGAGGTGTGCGCATGCGCCTTGGAATAGCGGCCGTTCTCATGCTGGCCGATCCACAGGTAGAAGGTATTGCCGGTCATGAACGGCTCGACCCGGCGGAAGCCGGGCGAGCGGCGGTTGTCGAGCGGCAGGTCGCAGTTGTCGATGTCGGGGACGAAGTTGGTGCGGCGCATCGCAAGCCCGCGCACCTGGTCGGGTTCGATGTCGTCCTTGTATTTGTAGAAATCGTCGGCGCCCGAGAAGCGGTCGCGGAACTGATACGGGCAATCGAAGATCGCCCCCACATTGTTGATCAGGTTCATCAGGTTGGGCGCCGTGGTGCCGCCGAGCAGCAGGGCCGGGGCGGAGCTCGCATTCACGATGCGGTGCCAGGCATTGACGGGAATCGAGAACAGCGAGCCCTTCTGCCACTCGAACACGTGCTTCTTGCTGTCGTTGTCGAGCCAGACCTCGGTGGTGCCGCGGCCCTCGACCACATAATAGACCTCCTCGTAGAGATGCTTCTCGGCGTTGAGCGCGCCGGCGCCCGGCACCTCGACCACGTAGGAGCCCCATTTCCCCTCGGTGCCATGAAGCTGGATATAGGTGCCGCGGCCGCCCATGCGTTTCCACGGGGCGAGCGGCAGGTTCTGCACCTTGCTCACCCCGATATCGCGGAAAACCGGGATGCCCTCGGATTCCATGAACAGGTCATAGGGCGTCTTGGGACGGCCGAATTTTCCAAAGCCTGCGCGCTTGCCCGCGGAGGGTTCGTGCCAGTGGCTGCCGGGGACATCATGCATCGGAGTTGCTCCTGAATTTCAGGCCGGTGTTGTAGCACAAGCATTTGTCGTCATTGCGAGCAAAGCGAAGCAATCTCGAGCCGCGGTATGTTCGGCGGAGATTGCTTCGGCGCGCTTTCGCGCGCCTCGCAATGACGGCGGCTATTCCTTCGGCAGCTCGCCCTTGTAGCCCTTGTCGTAGAATTGCGGGTCCATGCGGTTCTGCGCGCCGTTGCGGTTCAATGTCTCGGTGTATTCCTTGGCGATGAACGGGTCCTCCATCCAATACGGGATGGCGCTGCCGCCTTCCGGGATGTCCATGCCGGTATAGTCGATATGGGTCTCGCCGGGCGGGCCGGGCTCGCGGCCGGGCGAATGCGGCCCGAACCAGGCGGTGAGGCGCAACGGATCCTTGGACACCCCGAAATGCTGGTGGAACCAGCGTGCGCCGCCCGGCGCCGCCGACACCATGCCGACCGGCTCGTAATCCACCCGCTTGATCAGGTGGCTCTTGCCATCCTTCCACGGCGTGACGCCCGAATGCTCCGGCCACGTGTAGGTATAGCCCTTGCCCTTCAGGCAAATGAGCACCGCCGCCGAGGTATGGGCATGCGCCTTTGAGTAGCGGCCGTTCTCGTGCTGGGCGATCCACAGATAGAAGGTGTTGCCGGTCATGAAGGGCTCGACCCGCCGGTAGCCGGGCGAGCGGCGGTTGTCGAGCGGCAGGTCGCAGTTGACGATGTCGGGGATGAAGTTGGTGCGCCGCATGGCGAGCCCGCGCACCGGATCGGGTTCGATGTCGTCGCGGTATTTGTAGAAGTCGTCTGCGCCCGAGAAGCGGTCACGGAACTGATAGGGGCAATCGAAAATCGCCCCCACATTGTTGATCAGGTTCATCAGGTTTGGCGCGGTCGTGCCGCCCAGCAGCAGGGCCGGGGCCGAGCTCGCATTCACGATGCGGTGCCAGGCATTGACGGGAATCGAGAACATCGATCCGGCCTGCCATTCGAACACGTGCCGCTTGCTGTCGTTGTCGAGCCAGACTTCCGTCGTGCCGCGGCCTTCCACCACGTAATAGATTTCCTCGTAGATATGCTTTTCCGGGTTCAGCGCGCCGGCGCCCGGTACCTCGACCACGTAGGAGCCCCATTTTCCTTCGGTGCCGTAGAGCTGGATGTAGGTGCCGCGCCCGCCCATGCGTTTCCACGGCGCAAGCGGCAGGTTCTGCACCTTGCTGATCCCGATATCGCGGAAGATCGGGATGCCTTCGGACTCCATGAACAGGTCATAGGGCGTCTTGGGGCGACCGAATTTTCCAAAGCCGGCGCGCTTGCCCGCCGAGGGCTCGTGCCAGTGACTGCCGGGAACGTCATGCATGGGGGACTCCGTTCTTTCTTGTTCTTCGGTGTTTCACGCTTTGGCCTTGAGCGGTTCGGCGAGCGGCCGCGCCGGATCGGCGAGCGCCGCCGGTTCGACCGGGATGCGCCGCTCGATCAACCGGCGCACCGCCGCGATGTCGCGCTGCGCATTGATGCCGAGTGCCGCGGTGATGCGCGTTCCGTCGGTCTCGAAAACCAGCATGCTGTTGCCGGACAACGGCCGGCGCACGCGCTGCGCCGCGACAGAGGGCCAGCCTACGCCCTGGAGATAGAGATCATATTGCTCCGACCAGAAGGAGGGCACGCTGCGGTAGGGCTCGGCCGCGCCGGCCGCGTTGCGTCCGGCGACCGCGCCCTGGTCCTGGGCGTGCCGCCAGTCCTCCAACCGCACCAGGCCATGGGGCCCTGGAAAGCGCACCACGTCGCCGGCGGCGTAAACTGCGGAATCGGAGGTGCGGCAGAATTCGTCGACCACGATGCCGTTGTCGGTCTTGATGCCCGCCGCCGCCGCCAGCCCGTCGTCGGGCTTGGCGCCGGTGCCCACCACCACGATATCGGCCGTGATCGTCTCGCCGCTGCCGGTGGTGAGTGCGATCCGGCCATCGGGCGCCGGCTGCGCGGACGCCAGTGCCGTGCCGAGCCGGATGTCGACGCCGTGCCGGCGGTGCTCTTCGTGGATGCGCGCGCCGGTCTCTTCGTCGCATACCCGCGCCAGGATCCGCGGCGCCATCTCGATCACGGTCGTGCGCACCCCGAGCTCGGCCGCCGAGGCGGCGACTTCGAGCCCGATCAATCCGCCGCCGATCACGACCAGATGCTGCGAGCGCTTGAGCTCGGCCGCGAGCGCGCGCGCCTGGGTCTCGGTGCGCAGATAGTGCACGCGCGCCATGCGGGGCGGCAGGAACGGAATGTCGCGCACCAGCGAGCCGGTCGCGATCACCAGCGCGTCATAGCGGAAGCGTTTTCCGCCCGCGGTCACGACCTCGCGGCCGGCCCGGTCGATCGCGCGGCAGGTCGCGTTGCGCTCCAGGATCGCGCCGTGCCCGGCAAGGCCCTGCGGGCCGGCGATCGGCGCGTCGTGCGGAGCGGCCTTGCCCATGAGCACGGCCTTCGAGAGCGGCGGCTTCTCGTAGGGCTCGCAGGCCTCGTCGGTCAGCAGCGTGACGGCGGCCGCCGGATCTTGCCGTTTCGCCCCGATGGCCGCGAATACGCCCGCCGGGCCGCCGCCGATCACCACGATATTGCGCTCTTGGCTCATGTGGCCCGTGCTTCTTGCGTTCTTGTGACGCCGGGGCGCATTTGACATGGTGTGCGCGCCAAACGGCGCATAACGGATGCAGCATGGACACCAAGCCGGGCAGAACCAAGGACGGTGCTGGGCGCCGCCGCCTGTCGTCGGTCGCGACCGCCATCGAGCTGCTCAAGGCATTTTCCGAGGACGAGGTCGAGATCGGCATCAGCACGCTGGCCAAGCGCCTGGGCGTCGCCAAGAGCACGGCGCACCGGCTGGCCGCCACGCTGGTGTCCGAGGGCCTGCTCGAGCAGGACCGCGCCACCGGCAAGTACCGGCTCGGCATCGCGCTGTTCCGGCTCGGCACCCTGGTGCGCCGGCGCATGAACGTGTCGGAGGAAG
>DATBBS010000588.1:0-5134 GCA_036270895.1 Xanthobacteraceae bacterium | reverse complement strand
GGTGGGCGACCGCTACGTGCTCGAGCACATGCGCGAGCACGGCTACAATCTCGGCGGCGAGCCGTCCGGCCATATCATCCTGTCCGACTACACCACCACGGGCGACGGTTTCGTGGCGGCGCTGCAGGTGCTGGCGGTGGTGAAGAAGCGCGGCGAGCCGGTGTCGAAGGTCTGCCATCGCTTTGATCCGTGGCCACAGGTGACCAAGAACGTGCGCTACCGCACTGGCAAGCCGCACGAGCACCGCAAGGTCCGCAGCGCGATCGCCGACGCCGAAAAGCGCCTCAACGGCCACGGCCGGCTGATCGTGCGGCCGTCCGGCACCGAGCCGGTGATCCGCGTCACCGGCGAGGGCGACGACCGCATGCTGGTCGAGGAAGTGGTCGACGGAATCGTCGACGCACTCAACGCCGTCGGGGCGTAAGCCGGCGTTTTTTCCCGGCCGCCTCTCAATCGTAAACAACATCTGAAGAATCCGTGTACGGCGCGTTAATGCGTGCCGGCGCTCGCGCCTCAGCGTCTCATCGGTCGGGCGGCGCATTAAAATTGACGGTTAAAAGGTAAGGTTAAGTCAGATTTAAGAATTCAAAGGCATTGTCGGCTTCGTCAATTGCTTTTGTCGGGCCGCGTCGTCGTGTGGCCCTTGAGTAAAAGGAACGAAGCCATGCGCAGCACACGAACGCTCGCGGCCGCCGTTGCGGCTGTTCTCTTCGCAATGCCCGCGGCGCGCGCCGCCGATCTGCCGCCGTTGGCTCCCCCGCCGCTCCCGGAATTTTCCGGCTGGTATCTGCGCGGAAACGTCGGGATGACCAATCAGCAGGTCAACTCGCTCAAGCTGGTGCCACTCCCCGCCGCCTTTGCGGGCGACACGCTCACGACCCCTTTCCTGAATTTCGACAGCTCGTCCTTTTTCGGATTGGGCATCGGCTATCAGTTCAACCACTGGCTTCGCGCCGACGTCACCGGCGAGTATCGGTCCAAGGCCGCCTTCCACGGACAGATCGTCGACAAGTCCGGCGGAATAACGCTACCGGACGACTTCACCGCCAGCAAATCCGAGTGGCTCTTCCTCGCCAACGCCTATGTGGATCTCGGCACCTGGTGGTGCGTGACCCCCTTCGTGGGCGCGGGCATCGGCGCGTCGCGCAATACGATCCACAACTTCATGGATACCGGCGCCACCATGTCGGGCACCGGCGGCATCCCGATCATCAGTACGACCTACTTCAACGACGCCACGAAGTGGAATTTCGCCTGGGCGCTGTATGCCGGCATGTCGTATCAGGTGACCCCCGCCTTCTCGGTCGAGTTCGCCTATCGCTATGTCAATCTCGGCAAGGCGACGACCGGCACGCCGCACGCCTTCGACGGGACAGTCATCCCGACCAGCCCGTTCGTGTTCGACACCTTGACCTCGAACGACTTCATGCTCGGGTTGCGTTGGAGAATCGGCGAGCCTGACTACGCGCCCCCGCTGATGCGCAAAGGCTAGAGCGAATCGACGACAACTTCACGGGCGGCGCGGAGACCCCGCGCCGTCCGGGTTTTCGCGACGGCCGGCTCGTTCGGCCGACCGGCCCCCAAGGAGAATGCGATGCGGCGACTCAACGTTTCGATTCTCGTCCTCCTCTCGGCCTGCGCGCTCGCCGGCGCGGCGCAAGCCGCCGACATGCCGCTCCGCGGCTCCCAGGAGCCCTTCGAGGTCCGGGAATTCATTTCTCCTTGGTATGTGCGGGGCGACGTCGGCTACTGGTTCTCGACGAAAAGCAGCGACTCGAGCCCCTCGTTTTCCAACGTCGGCGCCGTCGACTTCGGGATCGGCTATCGCGGTGCGGGGTGGCGCGCCGACGTGACGACGACCTATGCGTTCCAGCCGCACGCCAACCTCAACCCCCTCGGGGCTCCGGACCTGCGGGCCCGAATCAACGTCTTGGCGACGCTGTTCAACGGCTATCTCGATCTCGGCACCTGGTATGGGGTGACGCCCTATGTGGGCGGCGGCATTGGTTTCAGCTATTTGCGGCCCATCCAGTTCGCGTCGGTCTCGGTGCCGCCGAGCGTGGCCAGCAATTCGGGCACCTTCGATTTCTCCTGGGACGTGACGGCGGGCTTTTCGTTCCCGCTCACGCGCAATTTCCTGATCGATTCCGGCTACCGTTACATCCACGTCGGATCGCCGAAAACCGACTTCGTGGGGATCGGCACGTTGGATTGGGGCGCCATGAACTACCATGAGATCAGGACTGGGTTCCGTTACCTGATCGACTGACGGTGGTGGTGAGCAGCGAATAGCGAATAGGGAAGGGCGTTGCTCCCTTTTCGCCAGTCGCCATTTCCATTCCCCATCCGTGTCTCGCTGCTTCTCCCGACTCGCCGCCATTCTCTCCTTGACGCCGCGGCCCCGCTTCCTTAATGCGGACCACGGGACACCCCTCCCCACCGAGGGGCGCCTATCTGGAAGGATAGAGTCATGGCGAATCCGATGCCCGGCGTGCGGCCGGCGATTCCGCACTTTTCGTCCGGCCCCTGCGCCAAGCGCCCCGGCTGGAGCCTGCAAGCCCTCACCGACGCAGCCCTCGCACGTTCGCACCGCGCCAAGCTCGGCAAGGGCAAGCTCAAGCGCGCGATCGATCTCACGCGCGAGATCCTCGGAGTCCCCGCCGATTACCGCATCGGGATCGTGCCCGCGTCCGATACCGGCGCGGTCGAGATGGCGCTGTGGTCGCTGTTGGGCGCGCGGCCGGTCACCATGCTGGCCTGGGAATCCTTCGGCGAAGGCTGGGTCAGCGACGTCCAGAAAGAGCTGAAGCTCAAGCAGCTCACCGTCATCAAGGCGCCCTACGGCGAATTGCCCGATCTCGCCAAGGTCGACTGGTCGACCGACGTGGTCTTCACCTGGAACGGCACGACCTCGGGCGTGCGCGTGCCCGACGGCGGCTGGATCGCGGCCGACCGGGCGGGGCTCGCGATCTGCGACGCCACCTCGGCGGCGTTCGCCCAGCGGCTCGATTGGCCCAAGCTCGATGTCGTCACCTTCTCGTGGCAAAAGGTATTGGGCGGCGAGGCCGCGCACGGCATGCTGGTCCTGTCGCCGCGCGCGGTCGCCCGGCTCGAATCCCACACCCCGGCCTGGCCGCTGCCGAAAATCTTCCGCATGACGAAGGGCGGCAAGCTCAACGAAGCCATCTTCGAGGGCGAGACGATCAACACGCCGTCGATGCTGTGCGTCGAGGACTATCTCGATGCGCTCGCCTGGGCGAAGTCCATCGGCGGGCTCGATGCGCTGATCGCGCGCGCCGACGCCAACACCAAGGTGATCGCCGACTGGGTGAGGCGCACGCCCTGGGTGGACTTCCTCGCGCGCGATCCGGCGACGCGCTCCAACACCTCGGTCTGCCTCAAGGTGGTCGATTCGGCGGTGACCAAGCTTGCCGCCGATGCGCAGGCGGGCTTCGCCAAAAACCTCGCCGCCATGGTCGAGAAGGAAGGCGCCGGCTACGATCTCGCGCATTATCGCGACGCGCCGCCCGGCTTGCGCGTCTGGTGCGGCGCGACCGTCGAAGCGAACGACGTCGAGGCGCTCACCGCCTGGCTCGACTGGGCCTTCGCCCGGACCAAGGACGCGCTGCCGAAGGCGGCGTAGGGTCATGTTCGGCGATCCGCTCACCGCGAAGCTCGTCGCTTTCGTCGGCGGCATCGGCATCGATGTGCGCGCGGCCGAGCTGGCGGAGACCACCTTCCTGCCCGGTCTCGACATCAGGCACGGCGCGATCCTTATCGACGAACCGCGCCTTGCGTGGCCGGGCGACATTCTGCACGAGGCCGGCCACGTCGCCGTGGCCCATCCGGATGAGCGGGCGCAGCCGCAGCTTTCGCCTACGCCGGGCGACGAGATGGCGGCGCTCGCCTGGTCGTTTGCGGCGGCGCGCCATCTCGGTCTCGCGCTCGACATCCTGTTCCATCCGCACGGCTACAAGGGCGGTTCGTCGGCACTGATCGAGAACTTCAGCGCTGGCCGCTATGTCGGCGTCCCGCTGTTGCAATTCTACGGCATGTCCGTCGAGCCGCGGCAAGCGGCCGCCCGCGGCGTCGAACCCTTCCCGCACATGTTGCGGTGGCTGCGCTGAGGCGTGCCGCCGCCAACCGACACGATAGGACTCACCATGGCTCCGCGCGTACTCATCTCCGACGCCCTGTCCGCCGCCGCCGTCCAGATCTTCAAGGACCGCGGCATCGAGGTCGACTTCCAGCCCAACCTCGGCAAGGACAAGGAAAAGCTCGCCGAGATCATCGGCAACTATGACGGCCTCGCGATCCGCTCCGCCACCAAGGTGACGCCGAAGATTCTCGAAAAGGCGCAACGCCTGCGCGTCATCGGGCGCGCCGGCATCGGGGTCGACAATGTCGACATTCCGGCGGCGACCGCCAAGGGCATCATCGTGATGAACACGCCCTTCGGCAACTCGATCACCACCGCCGAGCACGCGCTCACGCTCATGTTGGCGCTCGCCCGCCAGATCCCGCAGGCCGACGCCTCGACCCAGGCCGGCAAGTGGGAGAAGAACCGCTTCATGGGCGTCGAGATCACCGGCAAGACGCTCGGCGTGATCGGCTGCGGCAATATCGGCTCGATCGTCGCCAATCGGGCGATCGGGCTGAAGATGAAAGTGGTCGCCTATGATCCCTTCCTCTCGCCCGAGCGCGCGCTCGAGCTCGGGGTCGAGAAGGTCGAGCTCGACGAGCTGTTGCGGCGCGCCGACTTCATCACGCTGCACACCCCGCTCACCGAGAAGACGAAAAACATCATCGGCGCCCAGGCGCTCGCCCGCACCCGCAAGGGCGTGCGCATCGTCAATTGCGCGCGCGGCGGCCTGGTCGACGAGGCGGCGTTGCGCACCGCGCTCGACAGCGGTCACGTGGCGGGTGCCGCCTTCGACGTGTTCGTCGAGGAGCCGGCCACGCAGAATCCGCTGTTCGGCCATCCCAATGTGGTGTGCACGCCGCATCTCGGCGCCGCCACCACCGAGGCGCAGGAGAATGTCGCGCTGCAGGTCGCCGAACAGATGGCGGACTACCTGCTGCGCGGCGCGATCTCGAACGCGGTGAATTTTCCATCCATCACGGCCGAGGAGGC
>DATBBS010000587.1:0-17891 GCA_036270895.1 Xanthobacteraceae bacterium | reverse complement strand
CACGAAGCCGATGACGCCGACATAGACCAGCGCGAGGATGATTTCGCTGATATGCGAGGAGTTCCAGGCGTCCCAGATGAAGAAGCCGATGCCGACGCCGCCGATCAGCATCTCGGCCGCCACGATGGCGAGCCAGGAGAGGCCGATGCCGATGCGCAGGCCGGTGAAGATGTAGGGCGCGGCCGACGGCACCATGATCTTCCAGAAGAATTCGAGATGATTGAGCCGCAACACCGCCGCCACGTTGCGATAGTCCTGCGGAATGTTGCGGATGCCGACGGCCGTGTTGATGATGACCGGCCAGATCGCGGTGATGAAGATCACGAAGATGGCGGACGGCTCGCCGTCGCGGAAGGCGGCGAGGGAGAGCGGCAACCAGGCGAGGGGCGGAACGGTGCGCAACACCTGGAAGATCGGGTCGAGGCCGCGCATCGCCCAGGTCGATTGTCCGACCAGCGTGCCGAGCGCGACGCCGACGATCGAGGCGAGCGCGTAGCCCTTGGCGACCCGCTGCAGGCTCGCCGACAGGTGCCAGAACAATCCCTTGTCGAGGCCGCCGCGGTCGTAGAATGGATGGGTGATCAGCTCCCAGGTGTCGTTGACGACCTTGGAGGGCGGCGGCAGGGTGGCGCCGGCCTTGCGGCACACCAGTTCCCATGCCAGCAGGCCGAGCGCGATCACCACGAACGGCGGGACCACGTGGGCCGCGATCTCGCGTAGCCAGCCGAGCATCCGCTTCGCCAAGGGCGGACCCTGCGGCGGCGCGAGCGGCAGCACCGTCGCGCTCAGGACCGCGGACTTGATCGGCGCCGCCATCATGGGCTCGGTCTTGACCAGAGGCATGTTCATCGCATGGGTCTCCGCATTTCCAGTCAAGTCAGGCCGCCGCGTGCGGCGGCCCCAGGTTCGCTCACACCTCGACGCGCTTGATCGACAGGCTCTTGAGATAGGCGGCCGGGTTGGCGGGATCGAACACCTTGCCGTCGAAGAAGGTCTCCTTGCCGCGCGAGGTCGTGGCCGGGATATCGGCGGCGGCGACGCCGAGCGTCTTGGCGGCCTCGCGCCACAGATCCTCGCGGTTCACTTTTGCGATGAGCGCCTTGGCGTCGAAGTCGGGCTGGTACTTGCCCCAGCGGATATCCTCGGTGAGGAACCAGAGATCGTGGCTCTGGAACGGATAGGAGGCGTGGTCGCGCCAGTACTTCATGATGTGCGGGCTGTTCTCGATCACCTTGCCCGGGATGCCGTAGTCGAACTTGCCCTTCATCCGGTCGGTGACGTCCTCGACCGGGCAGTTGATCCATTGGCGCTTGGCGCAGATGGCCGCGACCTCCTCGCGGTTCTCCATCTTGTCGCACCACTGCTGAGCTTCCATCACGGCCATGAGCAGCGCCTGAGCAGCCTTGGGATTCTTGTCGACCCAGGCGGCACGCAGGCCGAGCGATTTCTCGGGATGCTTGTTCCACAGCTCGCCGGTCGTGATGGCGGTGTAGCCGATCTCCTGGTGTATGAGCTGCAGGTTCCACGGCTCGCACACGCAGAAGCAATCCATGGTGCCGACCTTCATGTTCGCCACCATTTGCGGCGGCGGCACCACGATGGTCTCGATGTCCTTGTCGGGATCGATGCCGCCGGCGGAGAGCCAGTAGCGGATCCACAGGTCGTGGGTGCCGCCCGGGAAGGTCATCGCGGCTTTCACCGCCTTGCCCGATGCCTTCTTCTTCTCCAGCGCGGCGCGGAACGGCGCGGTATCGAGGCCGATCTTGAGATCGGCATATTCCTTCGACACCGAGATGCATTGGCTGTCGAGATTGAGGCGGCCCAGGATGTACATCGGCGTCGGCACGTTGTTCTGCGTCACCTTGCCGGCCGAGATCAGGTAGGGCATCGGCGTGAGGATGTGGGCGCCATCGATTCCGTTGCCCTCGGAGCCGAGCACCAGATTGTCGCGCGTCGCGCCCCATGAGGCCTGCTTCTGCACCTCGACGTCGGGCATGCCGTATTTGGCGAAGATGCCCTTCTCCTTGGCGACGAACAGCGGCGCCGCGTCGGTGAGCGCGATGAAGCCGAGATTGGCTTTCGTCACCTCCGGCCCGGCAGCCTCGGCCACCCGAACCCCGAACGGGAAATTCGTCCTCAGCGCGCCGAGCAGCGCCGCCGTACCGGCCGTGGTCTTGAGGAAGGCGCGGCGGCTGACCGCGCGGCGCGGCCCCTTCTGGTGGTTGGTCGTCATTGCCGTGTTTGTCCTTTCGGCGTTCGCATGGATGAAGCCCGGCGCGTTTCCTCGTTGGCCAAAAACAAAAAGCCGCAGCCAGAGACGACGCTTTCGCGTTTCCCCAGAGCGGCGGCTTTGCCATTGGCCCATCGTTGGACCGTGCGCCGCCATGACCGATGGGGCGCTATCGTGATCAACACTTCAAGCTTTGTGCCAAGTCGATTGCTTCGTGAATTTCGATGAATGGTCAATGAGTTGATGCGAATCCGGCAATCGTTAACGCTTCGTTTTTTACCGTCATTCTGCCTATCGCGAGCCCATGCTGCGGGATTATTGTGCAGCGCAAAAAATAGGCAGCGAGCGCTGCGGCCGTTCAGCCCTGATACGGCCGCTTGATCTCCCACGCCGCGAGATGTCCCGCGATATCGTTGGGATCGAACGGCGGACCCGCAAAGGCCCCGATGCCGTCGGCAGGCTCGCCGGTCGTCAGCGGCTCACCGGCCGCGAGCGCGGCGTCGTAGAGGTCCGGCCGGAACACCGCCTTGGCGGCTCCCAGCAGCTCCGCCGAGAGGGGCGCCTGCCCCCAGCGCACCATCTGGGCATAGAGCCACGCCGCTTGCGCCGGGTCAGGACGCGCGGCACCGCGGCGGCCGATCAGGAGATAGCGCTCGCTTGTGCGCGTCGTTCCGTCGGGCGCCACTTTCATGCGGCCGTCGAGGGTGCGCCGGAGCACCTCGGGCGCCACCCCGATACGGTTCGGCGCAGCGAGCATCGCCGTGACCGCGTCGCGGTGGGCGACGTCCTCCACATGGGCGGCGGCACGGCGATGCGCGCGCACCAGCCGCTGCAGCAGGTCGGAATTTTCCTGCGCCCAGCTGTTGCGCACGCCCAGGACCTTCTCGGCCGCACGCCCGAGGATCTCGGAGACGAAATGCAGGATGAAGCCGATGCCCAGGTCGACTGCGACCGAATTCCAGGGCGCGCCGACGCAGAACCCATCCACATGCTGGTTGGCGAGACTCTCGACCATGTAGGGCGGCGGCAGCACCACCAGGCGAACGTCGTCGTCCGGGTCGACGCCGCCGGCCGCCATCCAGAAGCGCAGATGATAATTGTGGGTCGAGAACGGAAAGGTCATCCCGAAGGTGAGCGGGCCCTCGCGGCTCGCCTTGCGGCTCGCCACCACCCGGGCGAGCGCGCGCGCCGACACCAGCGGGTCGGCGATGTCGCCGTCAGCCGCACGCGCGAGCGCCGCGTGGAGCCCGGGCGAGACCGTGATGGCGTTGCCGTTCACCCCCAGTCCGAACGGCGCCACGATCGGCACCTTGACGTGGCCGAGCCCCAGGCTCGACGCGATGGCGACCGGCGCGATCAAGTGCGCCGCATCGAATATGCCGACGTTGAGCTTGTCGCGGATATTCGACCACGAGACCTCGCGCACGAGCTCGACCTCGAGGCCTTCGGCGGCCGCAAAGCCGCCGTCGGCCGCGACGATGAGCGCGGCCGCGTCAGCGAGCGGTATGAAGCCGATGCGCAGGCGGTCGCGTATCATTTGAACAGCTCCGCCGCCGTGATCACCGACTGGGCGACATCGACGATCTTCTTGTTCTCGTTCATCGCGGTCTTGCGCAGCAGCGCATAGGCGCTTTCCTCGCTGAGATTCTTCACCTTCATCAGGATTCCCTTGGCGCGGTCGATCACCTTGCGCTCATCGAGCGCGTTGCGGGTCCGATCGAGCTCGTTCTGCAGGCGCGAGAAGGCGTTGAAGCGGGAGATGCAGAGATCGAGGATGTTCTTCACGCGATCCTTGCGCAGACCGCCGACGATATAGGCCGACACGCCGGCGTCGACCGCCGCCTCGATCGAGGCCGCATCGCTCTGATCGACGAACATCGCGACCGGACGCCGGACGGCCCGACTCACCTGGAACATCTGCTCCAGCACGTCACGGCTGGGATTTTCCAGATCGATCAGGATGACGTCGGGATCGAGCGCGTAGACGCGCGCGAGCAGATGCGCGGTCTCGTCGATATGCACCACCTGAACGTGGCCGGCCTCGCGCAGGCCGTCCCCCAGGATGGCGGCGCGGATGGGATTTTTGTCGACGATGACGATCTTGAGTGAGGCATCCATGGGCAGCGAAGGGGGTCTTCAAGCCCCATGCCACCGAATGTCGCTGCGATATTCGTCATTGATTTCAAGGTCATGCGCGCCGAACTCACGCTTTGCCCAATCCCGCGGCAACCGCCTTGGCGCAAAGCTGGGCAACGGCGCCCACCGATCATGCAGCAGGGCATCACAAGAGGCGAAATGGTCGCGCTATTCTTCGAGCTTCAGATCCATCGTCCTGACGATGTCGGACCAGCGCGCGACCTCGCCGGCAATCATCGCGGTGTAGCCGGCCGCATCGGTGTCGAGCGGCTCGGACGCTTCCCGCTCCGACAGCTCCCGCAGGGCCGGAGTCCTGAGAACGGCGCGCGCTTCCTCGTTGAGGCGCGTCACGATGGGGGAGGCCAGGCCCTTGGGGGCCGATAACCCGAACCAGCCCGTATAGACCATCTGGGGGAAGCCGCTTTCGGCGAATGTGGGAATGTCGGGAAAGGCGGCGGAGCGCACCTGTGCGCTCACCGCGAGCGCAACCAGCGCGCCGCTGCGCACATGTGGGCCGAGCGTGCTCAGCGGCAGCAGGATCGCCTGCACATGGCCGGCGATCACATCCGTCGTCGCGGGCCCGCCGCCGCGATAAGGCACATGGCGCAGATCGATGCCGGCGAGGCGCTTGAAATATTCCCCGCTCATGTGCCCGAGACCGCCGGTGTTCGCCGCCGTGTAGGTGAGCGCGCCCGGGCTCTGTTTCGCTTTCGCGACGAGGCCGCCAAGCGTCGTCACGCCGAGACCCGGATGAACGCAGAGCGCATAGGGCGTGCCGCTCAGCATCACGATATGGGTGAAGTCCTTGACCGGGTCGTAGCTGAAATTCTTCGACACGATCGGCACGGTCAGGTTGGCAGCCGTGTTGGAGATCAGCAGCGTATGGCCGTCGGGCTCGGCCTGCGCCACATAGGCCGCGCCGACGCCGCCACCGGCGCCGGGCTTGTTCTCGATCACGAAGGGTTGCCGGAACACCGCCTGGAAATGGTTGGCAACCAGCCGCGCCGCGGCGTCGCTCGACCCGCCGGGGGCGGAGGGAACGAAGATCTTCACGACCCGCGACGGCCATTCGTCCGCGCCGGCGCGCGCGTCGACCATGCAACACACCGCAGCCAAAAGGGCCGCCGCAAAAACAAGACGCAGGACCATCGGCGATCATTCCTTTGTCAGACTGGCCGCGTTGACGACGGCTTCGACGGAATGTCGGCCCGTCAGAGAAGCGTAGGAAGCGGCCGCGAACGTCGTCAAGAAAGCGCGACGGGAGCGGCGGAATTCAGGCGCGAACGAATGCTTTGACCTCGTTGACGAACCGATTCCACGCCGGATCGCTTTCGAGAATCAAATGATTGCGCCCCTCCAGGGCCACGAAGCGCGCGCCGGGGATGCCGGCCGCGAGGCGGCGTCCTTCGTCGAACGGCTGCACCGCATCGTCGCGGCAATGCAGCACCAAGGTCGGCACGCGCACGCGTGGCAGCAGATCGCTGATATCGATTTCGTCGACGGCCCGCCGCAGGCGCACCGCATTCTCGGGCGATGCGCTGATGCGCATGAGATCATTGAACCACTGAATCTGCTCGACAGTGGCGCCCGGGATGAACAGCGAGGTGAAGATCTGCCGAAACGCGGGAGTCTCCTGTCCCCAACCCTGACGGATGAGGGTGATCAGCGCCTCGGATTCCGCGATCCCTTGGGGCGAGCCACGGCGCCGCCGGCCGCGGGCGAAGCCGCCATACAGTGCCAGATGACTGACGCGTTCGGGGTGGCGCACCGCATATGCGATCGAGATCGCACAACCTTGCGAAATCCCGAACAGCGCAAATCGGTCCAGCTTCGCCGCGTCGGCCACGCTTTCCAGGTCGCGCACGTAAGCGTCGAACGAGATGTCGTCCACCTCCCAGTCGGACAGGCCGTTACCGCGTGCGTCATAGCGCACCAGTCGGTGCTCGGCCGCAAGCTCCTGCAGCAGATGGCTCCAGATCGGGCTTTGCCAGTCGTATTCGAGATGATTGAGCCAATTCGCCGCCTTGACCAGCGGCGGTCCTTCTCCGACCTCCGCATAGGCGATGCGCGCGCCGTCGGGTGTCGTACAGAAATGAATTTCCTGTTGCAGGGCGCTCGGCGGCGCCGGCTGGGCCGGAGCAGCCGTGCCGCGCATCGGCGCGGTGTTGCCCTGTTCGGTCACATCGACGACGAAGCGGATGCCCTTGCGCGCGATCGTGCGGATAAGGCGCTGCTCCTCGCCGCTGTCGCCCACCGCCTTGCGCACCGCGTTGATGCGGCTGGTCAGCGTCGATTCCGACACGATCCGCCCACCCCACACGCCTTCGATCAAGTCGTCCTTGCTCACCACCCGGTCGCGATTCTTCAGGAGGTAGACCAGCAGGTCGAAGACCTGCGGCTCGAGCCCAATGAGGGTGTCCCCACGCCGCAGCTCGCGGCGCTCGATGTCGAGGACATGACCGCTGAAAACAAATCTCACGTCGCCGCCCCCGGCTGAACGCCGCCACAAGATACTCAAGGGTCTCTCATGACCCGACGATCATCAACCGTCTCTCGAGGACAAATCAAGGCCTGTCGCCACGAGGATGGCTGTCCGGTGGTCGCTCCTGTGCCATAGTCGGCCGCGAAATCCGGAGAGCATCGATGGTCAAGCAGGTTCGGCGGGTCGTCACCGGGCATGACGAAAGCGGCAGGGCGGTCGTCATTTCGGACGGTCCGGCGCCGTTCGTCCATGTCAACGCCGTCAATCCGGAGTGGTATTCGACCGACGTCTGGCGCACCGGCGAGACGCCCGCGCGCATCGTGCCGGTCGCCGACGAGCCGACGCTCGGGCCGCGCCGTCAGATGCCGCAGAAGCGCGGCACCGTGTTGCGCATCAATCATTTCCCGCCCGAATCCGAGGATGTGCGACAGATGGATCCGGAAGCCTCGCGCCGCGCCTTCGCGGCGCTCGGCAACGAGAAGGCCGCGACTTTCGGCAAGGGGGGCCGCCATCCGCTCATGCACCGCACCGAGACGATCGACTACGCGATCGTGCTCGCCGGCGAAATCACCATGGTGATGGACGACGTGGACGTCGAATTGAAGGCCGGCGACGTGCTGGTGCAATGCGGCACCAACCACGCCTGGAGCAACCGGTCCAACGCGCCCTGCGTGGTCGCCTTCGTGCTGATCGACGGCGAGTTCGATGAGGAGCTCAAGGAGAGGTTCTGGTCATAAGCTCCAACTCGTCATGCCCGCGCTCGTCGCGGGCATCCACGTCTTGAGGCATCAGCAAGAACAAAGACGTGGATGGCCGGGACATAGGCGAGCGAAGCGACGCCGTTCTTCGAACGGCTATGCCCGGCCATGACGAAATCGTGGTTCACTCCTGGCTGAGTCCCGCCGTTCTGGCGACTGCGCCCCACGTCGCGGTTTCGCTCGCGATGAAATGGGCGAAATCCTGCGGCGAGCCGGGGGCCGTCTGCGCGCCGACGCCCGCGAGCGTCTTTTCGATCTCGGGCGATCGCAGGCCCTGATTGATCGCCGCGTTGAGCCGCTCGATGATCGCCACCGGCGTGCCGGCCGGGGCGACGACACCGGACCAGAAGGTCAGGATGAAATCCGCAATGCCGCTCTCCACCATGGTGGGCACGTCGGGAAGTTGCGGGTGGCGCTGCGGGCTCGACACCGCGAGCGCCTTCACCTTTCCCTCGCGGATGAGCGGGATCAGGATCGAGACATCCGGAAAGGAGAACTGAACCTGCTCGCCCAGCACCGCGGTCACCATTTCGGAGCCGCTTTTGTAGGGAATATGCACGGCCTCGACGCCGGCCTTCGCCTTGAACAGCTCCGCCAGCAGTTGGGTCTGGTTGCCCGCGCCGGCCGAGGCATAGCTCAGCTTGCCCGGATTGGCCTTGGCGTAGGCGACGAGCTCCTTGACCGAATTGGCAGGGAATTTCGCCGGCACGATCAGGATCAGCGTGCTGTCCAAAAGCTTGGCGACGGGTGCGAAGCTCTTGATCGGATCGTAGCCCGGGCTCTTCACCAGCGCCGGGACGACCGCAAGCGTCGCGCTGGTGCCGATCAGCAGGGTGTAGCCGTCGGGCTCGGCGTTCGCGACGGACTTCGTGCCGGTGGCGCCGCCCGCCCCCGGCCGGTTCTCGATGACGACGTTTTCGCCGAGACTCGACTGCACCATCTGGGCGACCAGGCGGGCCGAGACGTCGGTCGGTCCGCCCGGCCCGAACGGTACGACCAGCTTGATGGTCTTTGTCGGATAGGCCTGGGCGCACAGTGGCGCAATGCCGAGCCCGAAGGCGAGCGCCGCCAGCACGCCGGCATTAACCGCCGTCCGCAATCCTCGCAACATCACGGCGTCTCCGCGCGAAGGAATCCAAGCCGCTCCATCACCGGCGCGTCGGTGACGCGCAACAGGATGGCGTCGTCGGAGGATTCGTGGAAATGCGGCCGCCAAGCCGGCGCCGCCATCACGTCGCCCCGCTTCCAGGCGAAGCGCTCGCCGTCGATCGTCGTCGTGCCGGTGCCGCGCGCCACCGCGAAGATATTGCTCGCGGTGGTGCGGTGTGTCGCGGTGCGCGTGCCGGGCGCGAGTTGCATCATGTAAAGCGCCGTGGTGTCGAGCGCGGGTGCGCCGAGCTCGATCTGCGTTCCGAACGGGCCGCTCGGATCGGGCGGCGCATCCGCCAGGCGCGCGAGGGTCTCCTTCCAGGTGAACACGAAGGGCGAATCCGTCGTCGGCGCCGCCGGCTCGGCTTCGAAGGCTTCGTGGCCTTCCTCCTCGAAATGCTCGAAGAACATCGGCTCGAGCAGCTGCACCAGCGGTGCGTCGAGGAAATCGAGCCAATAGGCGCAGGCCTTGCTGTCGTTGCCATGGCCATGGGTCGACCAGTTCGGCGTGAGCAGCACGTCGCCCGGCTCCATCGCGATGTTGACGCCGTCGACCTCCGTGTAGGTGCCCGGCTCGGCATCGAGGATCAGCCGCAACGCATTCGGGGTGTGGCGGTGCACGCGCGCCCATTCGCCCGGCATGATCATCTGATAGGCGGCGACCAGCGTGCGGGTCGTCCCATAGGTGTTGCCTTCGGCGGGGTTGACCAGGATGAGATTGCGGCGCTCCGCCAGTTCGGTGTTGATCAGGCGCCCCGCCGCGTCGAGCGCGCCGCGCGCCTGCTCATAGGCCCAGTGCGCCGGCACCAGGGTCTTGCGCGGCGCCGCCCAGAGCGAGGGCGTCGGCTTGTTCCAGCCCGGCCCCATCGCGACCTTGTCGAGCTTGCCGTACAGCTCTTCGAGCGTGTCGGCGCGCGCGAGGTCCTGCCGCGAAAGCGTCGTCATGGCGTGTTCTCCAGCCCGTTGCGCGTCGGCTCTGTTTCTTGCGGGCCGAGACTAGCACAGCCGCGAAGGCGATCGATCACCGCCAGCGGGTCGTCCGGCGCCCGATCGCCGCGCCAGGCGACGTGCCCGTCGGGCCGCACCAGCACGAGCTTGCGCTCATAGAGATCGGCGGCGGATTTGTGGTCGATCGCCGTGAAACTCAGCGGAAGGCCGCGCCGCTCGGCGGCCGCCACGATCTTCGGGACGTCGGCCGGATCAGCGTCGAAGCCCAGCAGCGCAAAGGCTTTACCGAACAGATCGAGCGTCGAACGCCCCGCCGCGAGCCAGACATGGGGCGCGCGACAGCCCGGGCTGGCGGACGGAACATAGCGGTTGGGATCGTCGGGCGGCGCCGCCGTGCCATCCGGCCAGCAAATCGGCGAGGGGTCGTAGCGGTAGCCGAGATGAACGCCGAGGGTGAACCATTCGTGCCGCATGATCTCGGCGAAGTCGGCGCCGAGCTTTTTCCGGAAGCGGTCGCCGTCCGGTGTCGGCTCGAGAATGATCGGACCCGGCCGCGGTGACGTCATGCGCCGGAAATTAGCCGCCGCCTCGCGCACGTTGCGATGGCCGATCGGACGCCGCTCGGTGTCGTAGGACGCGAGCAACTGGTCTCCACCCCAGCCCCGCAGGGTGGCGGCGAGCTTCCACGACAGATCGACCGCATCCTGGATGCCGGTATTCATGCCGAAGGCGCCGGTCGGCGACAGCATGTGGACGGCGTCGCCCGCCATGAACACCCTTCCCTCGCCGTAGCGCTCGGCCACCAGCTCGCGCCGCACCCAGGGCATGACGGTGAGGATCTCGAAGCCGAAGTCGCGGCCTACCGCGCGCCGGATCAGGGTGCGGATCTCCTCCGTCGCATAATCGCGCGGCTCGGCGCCGCCGATGATCGAGAAGCGCCATTGATCGGTGCCATTGATCGCCACGATGGTCGACCAGGTGCCTTCCGGTCCGAGGATGATGAAGCGATAGGCCCGGCCCTTGTCGTGCAGCGCCACCAGCGCGGGACAGCGAAAGATCACGTTGGTGGTGTGGGTGAGGGTCGCGGTGCCGACCATCGGAACTCCCAGCGTCTCGCGCACCAGGCTGCGCCCGCCGTCGCATCCGACGAGATAATCCGCCCGGATGCGCTCGCTCTCGCCGGTGGCCAGGTTTTCGACCTCGGCCGTGACGCCGTCGGGGTCCTGGGTGAAGGACACCAGGCGCGTGCGATAGCGCATCGCGACGGTCGGCTGCGCGGCCGCGAAGTCGCGCAGGATGGGATCGAACATGTTTTGCGGACAGCGCTCGCGCCGCTGCGGGCTCACCGGCGGGGGCGTCGCCTCGTCGAGCGTCGGGAAGCGCTCGCGCCCGAGCTCATAGCCCGCAAGGCTGGTCACATAGACGTTGTCCTGCGGCAGATCCCGCGGATAAGGCGAAGCCTCCACCGCCCCGACCAGGCCCCAGCGCCGGCAGAATTCCATGGTGCGGATGCCGACCAGATCCATGCGCGGCTGATAGATCGCCCCGTCAGACTGCTCGATCAGCACACATGGGACGCCGCGCCAGCCGAGATCGCCCGCGAGCGCCAGCCCGACCGGACCGGCGCCGACGACGAGAACGGGGACTGGGCGTTCCTGCGACATGCTGGGCATACCCGTCATTGCTAGCGAAGCGAAGCAATCCCACGCCAGGGATACCTGGTCGGCCGAGATTGCTTCGGCGTGCTTCGCACGCCTCGCAATGACGAGTGTTACTTCGGCCGCTTCATCTCGCTCGAGGAGTTTACCACCGCGTGCAGATTGCGGGCGAGGTCGACCGCGCTCGGCACGTCCATGGTCAGGGCATGGCGCAGATATTCCTTGACCCCGCCGGTCGCCACCGCGGGCGCCTTGAGCATGAACTTGCAGAGGTCCTCCACCGCCTGATCGAGCTTGGCGGCCCGCACCACCTCGCTCACGATGCCGTGGCTCAGCGCGCGCTCGGGACCGACGGTGGCGCAGGAATACACCATGTAGGAAAGCCCCTTGCGGGTCATGCGGTCGACCATCGCGGACAGCACCATGGTGGGCAGAATGTAGTGCTCCATCTCGGGGATCTGGAAGGTCGATGCGTCGCTCGCGATCGTGATGTCGCACAGCGCCGCGATGGCGCAGCCGAATCCGAGCGCTCCGCCCTGCACCGCACAGATGACGGGGATCGGGCAATTGCGGATCGCCGCATAGGCGTTGAAGATCACGTCGTATCCGCGCTTGCGCACCAGCGCCTCGGGCATCACCGCCGGCTGCTGCCCCATGGTGGCGCGGCCGATGCAGAATTCCTTGCCGGCGCCGCGCAGCACCACGAGACGGGATTTTTCCGCCGCGCCGTTGAGCAGGCGGGTCAGCTCGGTCGCCATGCCGTCGGTCGCGCCGTTGCCGGCGTCGGGCCGGTTGAACGTGATGCGCAAGATCGGCCCGTCCTGCTGGGCAAGAATTTCGTCACTCATGAATACTCCCTTGGGCTGCCTGTTTTGGGTCGGTGTCGTTTGGCATCAGACGATGCCGATGTCTACTTCGATCGGCGCCGGCGCGCCGCCTGCTCGGCCGCGATCTGGGCGCGCGCCTTGACGCACCACAGGTCCCAGGTGCGTTTCCAGGTTCCGGCCGAGGCCTGCCGGCCGCTGGTGGCGGCCACTTCCTTTTCGTCGAGATAGACGATCTTGCCGTTCGGTCCGGCGATCAGCATCGCCTGCATCTGCAGCTTGGCGGAAAGCTCGAGGTAGACGCTGCGCACCACCGCCATCATCAGGCTGTCGCCGACCACGACCGAGCCATGGCCGCGCATCAGGGCGGCGGGTTTCGGGCCGAGAACCTTGGCGAGCGAGGCGCCGAGATGCGGCGTCTTGATCAGAAGGTCGCCGCTTTCCTGGAAATCCCGGATCTCGAAAGTCGGTATGCCCTCGCCCACGAAGGCGCCGGTGTTGAACAGCGGCCGCAGCGGCACGCTCGTGACCCCGAAGGGAATGACCGAGGGCGAGTGATTATGCACAACCGCCCGCACGTCCGGCCGGCTTTTGTAGGCCTCGCCGTGAATATACCGTTCGAGATAGAGCGCCGCGCCGGGGTCGCGGATGACGTTGCTGTCGAGGTCGAATTCGAGAATGTCGTCGGCCGTCACCAGCTCGGGCGCCATCGAGCGGGCCAGCAGATAGCGGTGCGGATCGCGCTCCGAGCGCACGCTTACATGCCCATAGGCGTCGACCACGCCGTGCGCGGCCAATATCCGATAGGCGAGGACGAGGTCTTCCGTCTGGCTCATCAAGCTCCTCCTCTCCCATTCCATCCGCCCCCGCGCATGGCCGCAACCCCTCCGCGGTGCATTGGGGGCGGCGCGGCCTGCATGCGTGGCCTGCTTGATTGACGCCATCGGAGCCGGCAAGCTGGCTATCGCAGCCCCGCGAACGCGCAGGAAAGATCACCCCATGAAGCTTGCGAGCTACCGACTCGACGGCGAGGATACCTATGGGGCGGTCGTCGGCGACGGCGTCGTCACGCTCGGGGGCCGCCAGACCAGCTACCCGACGTTGCGCGACGCGCTGGCCGCCGATGCGCTCGGCGCGCTTCGTGCCACGGCCACCGGCGGGACGCCCGATCGCAAGCTCGCCGACATCACCTGGCTGCCGGTGATTCCGAACCCCGCCAAGATCCTCTGCGTCGGCATCAACTACAAGTCCCACGCGGAGGAGACCGGCCGCGACACGATGGCGAACCCGCAGATGTTTTTGCGGCTGACCAACACGCTGGTCGGCCACGAGGGCGAGATGATCCGCCCGAAGGTCTCGACCCATTTCGATTTCGAGGGCGAGCTCGCCGCGATCATCGGCAAGGGCGGCCGGCACATCAAGGAGAGCGACGCCCTTCGTCATGTGGCCGGCTATACCTGCTTCGTCGACGGCAGCGTGCGCGACTACCAGAAGCATTCGGTCACGTCGGGCAAGAATTTCGTCGGCACCGGTCCGCTCGGCCCCTGGATGGTGACGAGCGACGAGATTCCCGACCCGACCAGACTCACCCTGACGACCCGCCTCAACGGCGAGGAAATGCAGCGCTCCGGCACCGACATGCTGATCTATTCGGTCGCGAGGATCATCTCCTACGTGTCCGCTTTCACGCCGCTGGAGCCCGGCGACGTGATCGCGACCGGCACGCCGGCCGGCGTCGGCCACCGGCGCAACCCGCCGCTCTGGATGAAGGCCGGCGACGTGCTGGAGGTCGAGATCACCGGCATCGGCACCTTGCGCAGCCGGATCGTTGACGAGCGGTGAGCGGCACACGTCCGTCATGGCCGGGCTTGTCCCGGCCATCCACGTCTTGATGCGCGGCAAAAACGTGGATGCCCGGCACAAGGCCGGGCATGACGAAGATTAGGTCTTCAGATATTTGTCGAAGAACGCGATCGAATCCTTGACGACTTGAACCTGCACCGCGTCCGGCGCGTAGGCGCCTTTTTGGTTTCGCTCGACATAAACGAAGCCATGGACATCGTGCTCGTAGGTCGTCCATTGGGCGTCCTTGCCGAGTTCGACCAGGAGATCGTAGCAGACCCGGAAGATGCCCTGGAGCTCGTCGCTGTTGCGGCCCTGGATGAAGATCGGCGTCTTGATCGGCGCCATGCGGGCCTTGGCGACGTCCTCGGTGATCCGGGCGCGGACCTTGCCGCTTTCGCGCATCAGCATGCTCTCGACGTCGAGCAGGCGGTCGCCGGATTGATATGCGCCGTCGCGTCGGGCCTGAGCCGCAGGAATTCATGCGCCGCCGGCTCGCTCGCCACCATGGCGGCAACGCCGTGATATTCCGACGCGATCTTGAGTGCCATCTCGCCACCATGGCTCATGCCCATGTAGCCGATCCGGTCGGGCGCCACGTCAGGCAGCGTCTTCAGATGGTCGACGATCGAGATGACGTCCTCGTATTCGAGCGGGCCACGGTTCAACAATTGCCGGCGTTGCCGCCGGTCCTCGACCAGCTTGCCGATCTTGTCATACGCATAATCCACCTCGGCACGGTAGCGCAGCCAGGTCACCGCGTAACCGGCGGCGAGGAACTGCTCCTGGGTCCAGCTCTTGTTCTGCGTGGCCTCCCGCACCCAGGCCATGCCGCCGCCACCGTTGCCGGACGCGAACAGGATCAAGGGAAAGGGCCCATTGCCCCGCGGCTTTCTCAACCCGATCGGCGCATAGAGCCCGTCGATCATCTCGACGAGCATCAGATCGACCGGAATCGGCGAATCCTTCACCGGCTCGGTGATGACAATATGCTGGGGATCGATCTTCGACTCGTTAGCCTTGCTCATGAAGTCCGGTCTCTTTCTGCTTGCGTCGATTTTATCGGCTGCCGGGGCGGCCATCGGGTTTGAGAAGGCGGCGTGCGAGCCAACCATTGGCGATCCATACCACGGCCGCAAGGATCAGCACGGCCATCAGGCCGCGCATCGCGCTTGCCAGAAACGCGGCGTCGAGCGTCGGAAGCGGAAATTTCGCGAGCTGCTCGCCGCGCTCCAGCATCCAGTGCCACGCCGTGTGGGCCACCAGCACCGACAGGATGATGACGCCGATCTTTTCGGCCACCACATAGCGGAACAGAAGTGCGAGCGCCGGAACGAGGACGAGCAGCACCGCGAGCTGGCCGATCTCGACCCCGACGTTGAATCCAAAGAGCGCGGTGAGCAGGTGATCGCCGGCGAACTGAAGCGTGTCGCGCAACGCGAAGGAGAATCCAAACCCATGCACGATCCCGAACGCGAAGGCGATGATCCAGCGCCGCGAAAGATCGCTGCCGATCCTGCCGGTGGCGGCGTGGATGATATTCTCCAGCGCCATATAGACGATGGTGACGGCGATGAGGGTTTCGACCAGCGGCGGGAACCACAGTCCCTCCGGCACGAATCCGTAGGCGGAGGCGAACAGCGAGATCGAATGCCCGACCGTGAAGGCCGTGACGATGACGACGAGCGGCCGCAGGCGCCGGAACGGGACCACCAGGCAGACCAGGAACAGGAGGTGGTCGTTGCCTTCGAGAATGTGCCAGAAGCCCGACACCACGAAGCGCAGCGCGGCCTGATGCCAGCTCGGATCCATATGCACCAGGCCGGGATCGCCATTGAGCTCGAAGGGCCGGACACCGCCGCCCGGCGGCAGGAAGCGGAGCGCCGTCGACACGTTGTGGCCGAAACGATCGAAGCGCGGATGGATGGCGAATGCCGAACGGTCGGACTGAATCGGATATTCGAGCAGCACATCGAGCAGTTGCTGGTTCCAGTAGAGATCCTGATCCTCCGCGATGCGCGGACCCGCCACATGGGCGCGGGCGCGCGCATAGGAGCCGAATGACCGGTCCGACGGAAGGGATATGCGCGCATAGGCGATCCGCGGCGGCGGCAGTGGCGTGCCGTTCTCGGTGATGGTCAGGTTGTCGACCAGGAAAAGCTTGGCGGCGCCCTGCAGCGCCTCATCGGCGCGCGCGATGTCGAGATAGCCCGGGCCGCGGGTCGGGAATTCCGCTTCGATCATCGCGGCGAGCGGCACCCGGACCAGAAGCTCGAGCCGCTCGCCGGCAGGCTTGAGAAACGCATTGATCCGGACGTCGGCTGGGATGTCGTGGGCCGCGGCGCCGAACCAGAATGCCCCGACCAGCACGGCGAGAAAGGCCGCCGCCCCACGCCACGCCGGCCCGTTTTGCCCACGATCTCGCACGAATCTACTCTCCCAGCCGCGTCCCACGTTAGCGCATGGCGCGGCGACCTGAATACCGGGCTCCCTGGCCGGATCACGGCGTCTCGCGCGGCTTTGGAAGGCGGCGGGCACGCTCCCCAGGACGGTCCGACCGCCCTTACAAGCCCCGGCGGGTCGCCTATAATCATCGCAACAAGGCGGGGCACGCAGCGGAATCCTTGTCCGCGCGATGCCGCCGGCGATCGGGAGGCGACCATGTTCCAACCCAGGGCCAGATTCATCTCGGGCGCGATGCTCGTCGCGGGCGTCGTGGCGCTCGGCCTCGGCCAGGCGGTCGTGCAGCGCCACGCCGAGGCGCAGGGCGCCAGCGTCCAGGCCCCGAGATTCGTCGTCGATCCGCTGTGGCCGAAGCCTCTCCCCAACAACTGGCTGCTCGGCTGGACCATCGGCGTCTGGGTCGACGAGCAGGACTATGTCTGGATCATCCACCGCGGCGCGGGAGGGCTCCACAACAACGAACGCGGCGCCGAGCTCAATCCGCCGATTGCCGAATGCTGCCGGACGGCGCCGCCGATCCTGGTGTTCGATCCGGCCGGCAATCTGGTGAAGTCCTGGGGCGGTCCCGGGCCGGGCTATGAGTGGCCGCAATCCAACCACGGGGTCCATGTCGACTACAAAGGCAATGTGTGGATCGGCGGCAACGGCGAGAAGGATGCCCATATCCTCAAATTCACCAAGGACGGCAAGTTCCTGCTGCAGGTGGGCCACTTCGACAAGAACGCCGGCAGCAACGACCTGGAGAATTTCGGCCGCGTGGCGAAAATCTGGGTCGACCCGAAGACCAACGAGGCCTATGTGGCGGACGGCTACAAGAACAAGCGCGTGGCCGTGCTCGACGCCGACACCGGCAAGATGAAGCGCTACTGGGGCGCCTACGGCAACAAGCCGGACGACGCCAACCTGGGGCCCTACGACCCCAAAGCGGCGCCGGCGGCCCAGTTCCGCAACCCGGTGCATTGCGTCGAGCGCTCGAACGACGGCCTGGTCTATGTGTGCGACCGCGCCAACGACCGGGTGCAGGTGTTCCAGCCTGACGGCAGTTTCGTCAAGGAAGCCTTCTATGCCAGGAACACGCTGGGCGCCGGCTCGGTGTGGGACATCGCCTTCTCGAAAGATCCCGACCAGCGCTTCATGTTCCTGGCGGACGGACAGAACGAGCGCGTCCGCGTCATCCTGCGCGACACGCTCGAGGAGCTCACGTCGTTCGGCGACGGCGGCCGGCAGCCCGGGCAGTTCTACGGCGTGCACAGCATCGCATCGGACTCCAAGGGGAATCTCTACACGACCGAGACCTATGAGGGTAAGCGCGTGCAGAAATTCATCTATCGGGGCATCGCCTCGCAGGCGCGCGGCTATCAGGGCGTGCTTTGGCCGACGCGCTGACGGCGGGAGTTGTGC
>DATBBS010000586.1:0-1869 GCA_036270895.1 Xanthobacteraceae bacterium | reverse complement strand
TCGTCGTGGATCACGACAATGTCTTCCGGCGCGATCTTGTAAAAGCTCATCGCCGCCAGCACCGAGTCGCCGGAATCGTTCATAAAGGTCTGCGGCCGCAACAACAGGCGGCGCGCGCCGCCGATGACCCCCTCCGAAAGCTCGCCCTTGAAGCGGCCGCGGAACGCCGGGAAACCATAGCGGCGGGCGATCGCGTCGGCCGTCATGAAGCCGATATTGTGGCGGTTGCGGGCGTAGCGCGAACCCGGATTGCCGAGCCCGACGATCAGGCGCACGGCCTGAGCAGAAGCTAGGACGAGGAGGCGGGCGCCGATCCGGGCGCGGCTCCAGGGGCGGCACCCGGCGCGGCACCAGGGACAGCACCCGGCGCGGGCTGCTCGCCTTCCACCACCGGGGGCGCCGCCGCGGCGACGGCTGCGGCTGCGGCGGCAGCCGCGGCCTCCTCGCGGACCGCCGAGGAGGCGCCGACCGTCGCGATCGTGAAGTCGCGCTCATGGATCGCCGGGCGGGCGCCTTCAGGGATCTGGATCTGGTGGCTATGGATGCTGTCGCCGATATCGAGCCCGTCGAGATCGACGACGATGCGCTCGGGGATGTTGTCGACCGAGCAGATCACCTCGATGCCGTGGCGCACGATGTTCAGAATGCCGCCGCGGCGCAGCCCCGGGGCGCGCTCGTGATTGATGAAGACGACCGGCACCGTCACGGTGACCTGGGCGCCCGCGCCGACACGCAGGAAATCGATATGGATCGGCGCCTCGGTGATCGGATGGTATTGCACCTCGCGCGGCAAAGTGCGTTGTGTCGCACCGTCGATTTTCAGATCGACCAGATGCGCAAAGAAGCCGGGCCGCCCCAGAACGCGGCTCAATTCGCGTGGCTCGAGGCTGATCGACACCGGCTCCTGCCGGTCGCCATAGACGACCCCCGGGACGCGTCCGGCGCGCCGCACCGCCCGGGCCGCACCCTTGCCGGCGCGCTCGCGCGGCTCGGCGCTGAGGCTCAAAATCTCGGGCATTGAATTCTCGCTCCTCTAATCCATACCGGCAGGGCAGCCGGGCGGCAGCTTTGCCGCGACCCAGACCGCCGAGCGCGCTCTCAATCGAACAGGCTCGAAACCGAACGTTCCTCGCTGATGCGCAGGATCGCCTCGGCCATCAGCGGGGCGATCGACAGCTGCCGCACATTCTGCGTCAGCCGCACCGCCTCGGTCGCGACGATGCTGTCGGTCAAGACGACCATCTTGATCGGCGAAGCGGCGACTCGCGCCACCGCGCCGCCCGACAGCACGCCATGCGTCGAATAGGCATAAACGCCCTCGGCGCCATTGTCCATCAGCGCCTCGGCGGCGTTGCACAGCGTGCCGGCGCTGTCGACGATATCGTCGACCAGGATGCAGCGCCGGCCGGCGACGTCACCAATGATGTTCATGACTTCCGAGACGCCGGCCCGCTCGCGCCGCTTGTCGATGATCGCGAGATCGGCGTCGAGCCGGCGAGCGATCTGGCGGGCGCGGAATACGCCGCCGACATCGGGCGACACGATGACGAGATCCTGGCCAGCGTGATTGTCCTTGATGTCCTTCACGAGGACCGGCTCGGCATAGAGATTATCGGTCGGGATGTCGAAAAAGCCCTGGATCTGACCGGCATGGAGGTCGAGGGTCAGGACGCGGTCGGCGCCGGCGGTCGTGATCAAATTGGCGACGAGCTTCGCCGAAATCGGCGATCTCGGGCTCGATTTGCGGTCCTGCCGGGCATAGCCGTAATAGGGGATGACCGCGGTCACCCGCCGCGCCGAGCTGCGCCGCAGCGCGTCGAGCGAAACCAGCAGCTCCATCAAATTGTCGTTGGCCGGGTAGGAGGTCGA
>DATBBS010000585.1:0-8229 GCA_036270895.1 Xanthobacteraceae bacterium | reverse complement strand
TCGGATCAAGAGCGTGGCGTACCGGGCGATCGCCGTCACCACCAACAAGACCGTGCAGGAGGCGGTGCGCGCCTTCGGCCAGTCGCCGACCAATTACGCGATCGAGCGCACCATCGAGGACGTGGCCAATTCGCTCGGCCTCGACCGGCTGGAGGTGCGCCGGCGCAACCTGATCCGGCACGAGGAGTTTCCCTACCTGATTCCGAGCGGCAGCACCTATGACAGCGGCGACTACCACGCGGTCATCGACAAGGTGCTGAAACACGCCGACTACGACAAGCTGGTGGCGGAGCGCGACCGCCTGCGCCACGACGGACTGCTCGCCGGCATCGGCTTTGCGGCCTGCCTGGAGCCGAGCGGGGGCAATTCCTCGTTCGAGCCGCTGCTCAATCCGAAGAACGCCACCACGACCTGGATGGATTCCTGCCGCATCAGCGTCGACCTCGGCGGCGCGATCTCGGCCGCGATCCACACCACCTCGGCGGGCCAGGGCCACGAGACCATGGTGGGCACCGTCATCGGCGAGGTGCTGGAGCTCGATCCCGAGCGGGTTCGGGTGGTGCGGCCGGACTCGATCGCCTCGCTGCCGAGCAACACGCCGGTCGGCAGCCGCATGGCGATCATGCTGGGCGGCGCGGCCTTCCACGCGGCCGAAAAGCTGAAAGCCCGCATGGTCGCAATCGCGGCGCATGACCTCGGGATTGCGCCCGAGCGTGCGGTCTACCGCGACGGCAACGTGTTCGATTCGGCGGCGCCGTCGGCGCGGCGCACATGGGGCGAGCTCGTCACCATCGCGCACCGCCACTTCCACAAGCTGCCGCCGGGCGTCGAGCCGGGCCTGTCGGTCGCCCATATCATGCAGGTGCCGACCGGCGGCGGCCTGCCGACCGCGGATGGCCGCGTGCAGATGTATCCCTGCTATTCGTTCGAGTTCCACCTGCTGCTTGTCGCCATCGATCCCGACCTCGGCAAGCCGGAGATCCGGCGCTATGTGGTGGGCCACGATTGCGGCACGGTGATCAACCCGAAGATCGTGCGCGGCATGACGCTGGGCGGCATTGCGCACGGCATCGGGGCGGCGCTCTACGAGGAATTCGTCTACGACGCGCAGGGCCAGCTCATGGCGCAGAACTTCATGGATTACCTGCTGCCGTCGGCGCACGAGATCCCCGAGATCGACATCGTGCATCACGAGACGCCCTCGCCGCACACCGTATTCGGCCAGAAGGGCTCGGGCGAGTCGGGCTATCTGGGCGCGCCGGCCGCGATCGCGAGCGGCGTCAACGACGCGCTGCGGCCGCTCGGCATCACGGTCAACAGCCTGCCGATGAAGGCCGCCCGGCTCGGCGACCTGATCGCGGCGGCGAGGGAGAAAGTGAAGTGAGGCATCGAGCCGCAATTCCTGACTCGTCATGCCCCGCGCAAGCGGGGCATCCAGTAAACACGGATGGCGCGGTGGTTACTGGATTGCCCGCTTGCGCGGGCAATGACGAGGCGAGGGTGAACGGCGTCAGGAGAGACACATGAATTCCACGTTCCGTTATTCTCGTCGCTCGCTACTTGCGGCGACAGCGTTGCTCGCCGCCCTCTCCGCCCCCGCGTCCGCGCAGGCCCCCGACAAGCTCTCGATCGTGGTGTTCGGCGCGCCCTCGCTCGGCGCCTTCATGCCGCCGATCATCAAGGCGAGGAAATTCGACGCCGCCAACCGGCTCGACATCGATTTCGCCGAGCGCACCCCCGACGCCTATACGGCGCAGTTCAATTCCGGCGAGTTCAAGCTCGGCGGCAGTGCGGCGGTGCTCACCGTCGGGCTCGCCGACATCCGCGGCGTCAAGGTCAAGTATCTGTTCAACCTGTTCGACCTGTGGGGCGCCGTGGTGACGTCGCGGCCCGACATCAAGACCCTCAAGGATCTCGAAGGCAGGCAGCTCGCGGCCGCCAAGGCGACCACCAATTACGTGATGTTCGAGTTCTTCGCCAGGAAAAGCGGCGTCGACGTTTCCAAGATCGAGGTGGTGAACACGGCGACGCCCGGGCTCATCGGCTACGCGCTCGCCGACCGCGCCGATGCGATCCAGATCTGGGAGCCCGCCTATACGCTGCTGCGCTCGAAGAAGCCCGACATCCGCAATCTCGACCAACGCACCGAGGTGAGCTGGAAACAATACGGCGGCGGCGACTTCATTCCCTATCTCGGGGTCGCGGCGCACACCGACTGGATCGAGCAGAACCCGGCGATCATTCCGCGGCTTTACGCGACCTACCAGCAGGCGGCCGACTGGATCAAGCAGAACCCGGACGAAGCCGCGGCGCTGATCGCGCCGAAGGCCAATGCGGAGGATCGCAAGGCGATGGCCGAACTCATCCGCTCGAACGAGCGCCTCGGCATGCATGTGGGGCCGGCGGCCGCCATGCGGAAGGAGATCGAGGCGGTCTACCAGGCGGGCCGCGACGTCGGCTATTTCCCGAAAGCGCCGTCGGGCGACTCGGTCTACACCAAGGCGATACCGTAATGCGGCGCGGCCGGTCCGCGGCCGCGCGCCCGCGTCAGAGCGATTTCGCCATGGCGGCCCGCGCCTCCGTGATTTCCGGACGGATGGGCGCGGCGGCGTCCGCGAGCGCGGCAATTCTTGCGTAATACTGCCGCGATTTGGCCGTGTCGCCCGACTTTGCGGCCGCCCTGGCGGCGCCGCTCAGGGCGCCCAGCCGGTTCGGCTCCTTCTTCAGCGTCGCCTCGAAGGCGACGAGCGCCTCCTTCGGCATCCCGCGATCGAGCAGCATGGCGCCGTAGAATTCCCGTGCCGGCGTCGGCACGCCCGGCGTCACGACATGCTTCTCGGTCTTGTCCTCGGCATCGGCGGCGGCGCTCATGGCCTTGAGCGCCTCATCGTGGGTGGCCTGAGCATAGAGAAGCCAGGCTTGCGCGATCTGCCATTGGATGTCGACCTGCTCGGCCCAATAGGCGTCCTTCGCGTCGCGGAGCTTGTCGCGCAGCTCGGCCAACTTGGCGATGTCGGGTTTCGCGGCCTCCGGCGCGCCCGCGCGGGCCGCGCCGAGCGCGCGCGCGAAATGCGTGATCGCATCGACATGCGGGAACTTGCTCGGGCGAACCTCGAGCGCCGCCGCGCCTTTCCAATCGCCGCGTTCCAGCATGTAGCGCGCCGCGCTTGCGGCGAGCGCATAGGGCCCGATGATCACATTGGGATTGAAACCCGCGACCTTGCCGATGTCGTCGACGACCGCGCGGGCCTTGGCGTCCTGCGCGAGCTGGAGATGGGCATAGACCATGTAGTCCATGGCGTGCATCTGCTCGTCGAAGTCCTTGCCCTCCGTGGCGGCGCGCGCCGAGCCGGTGTTGGACGTGATCGACTCCTGCCAATAGCCCACGCGCGTGAAGATGTGCGACGGCATATGCTGGGCATGCGGCGCCGCGGGCGCGATCCTGGCGTAGCGCCGGGCGGCATCGAGCCCCTTGTCGGCGATCGCCGGGTAGTCGTAGAGGTGGATGAGGTAGTGGGCGACGCCCGGGTGGCGCGGCTGACGCTGGAAGATCTTCTCCAGGATCGCCGCTCCCTTGAGCTGATTGGCGTAGGTCTTGTCGGCAGGCGAGGCCGCGACGTTCAGGGTCAGCGCATAATAGATCTGCGCCTCGTCGTCGTCCGGGTAGCGTTGGGCGACCTGCTCCATCGCCTTGAGATAGGCCTGCACGCGCGTGCGGTGGTCGACCTTGTCGTAATCCGTGTAGAGCACCAGCAGCGCGTCGATGAAATCGCGCTCGCGCTGCGATTTCGCGCCGACGGCCTTCCCTTTCTGCAGCGCCGCAAGGCCCACCGGGAGATTGGCCGCCGTCGGCGGGCTGTGCGGATTGTAGAGCAGGCTGAGCGCGACGCCCCAATAGGCGATGGCGCATCCCTCATCGGCCTTCAGCACGTCCTCGAATATCTCTTTCGAGGCGCGGTACCAGAAGGAATGCTGGTAGCGCATCGCGCGATCGAAGCGGCGCTGGGCGGTTTCGTTGCAGGAGGTCGCGAAATGAACCGTTCCGAACTGTGCCTCGGTGTCGTCCTGGGCGCGGATCGGCTGCACCAGCAGAGCGCCGGCCGCCGCCGCAGCGGCGATGGCTGCGGCGGATAATATCCTGATCATGGTCGCCTCCTTGTGGCTGACGCGCCCTGCGGCGCGGCGGCGCGGACGCGCGATGCGATGGCCGCAGCCCGTCCGAGACCGACGCTGCGCTTTTAACGCCGTGAAATAAATGGGCCAACCTGCAGTAGACTGCTTCATAATATGAAGTAATATCCGCCATGGACAAATTCGGGGCGATGAAGACTTTCGTCCGCATCGTCGAGACCGGCAGCCTCACCGCGGCCGCGAATGCGCTCGATACCTCGCTGCCGACCGTGGTGCGCACGCTCGCCGCGCTCGAGCGCGACCTCGGCGTCTCTCTGCTCAACCGCACCACCCGCCGCATCCATCTGACCGACGAAGGCACGCGCTATCTCGAGCGCTGTCATGTCATCCTCGCCGCCATGCAGGAGGCCGAAGGCGACCTGGTGCCGCGCCGCACGGAGCTGCAGGGCCGGCTCGCGGTGACCGCCTCGGTCTCGTTCGGCCGCCGTTTCGTGGCGCCGATCCTGACCGAATTCCTCAAGCGTCATCCGGGGATCAACGCGGATCTGCTGCTGCTGGATCGCATGGTCAATCTGGTCGAGGAAGGCATCGATGTCGGGATTCGCATCGCGCACCTCAAGGATTCGTCACTCGTGGCCAAGCCGGTCGGCCAGGTGCGGCGCGTCGTGTGCGCCAGCGCGCAATATCTTCGCCGCCATGGCGTTCCCAAGACTCCGGACGACGTCCGACAGCATCGCTGCGTCAGGCATACCGGGTTGGCGCAACGCAGCGAGTGGCCCTTTCGGGTCGGCAACCGCACCGTCACGGTCCCGATCACGAACGTCATCACCTGCAACGAGATCGGCAGCGCATTGGATGCATGCGCCGGCGGCCTCGGGCTCGGGATGTTCCTGTCCTATATGGTGGCGCCGTATCGGGACGCCGGCGACGTGAGATACGTGCTGGAGGAGTTCGAAACGCCGCCCATGCCCGTCCAGGTGGTCCATCCTCATTCGAAATTGCTGTCCACGAAGGTGCGCGCCTTCGCCGACGACTGCGCGGCCGGGCTGAAGCGCGTGAAATTCGACTAATTCCGTAACGCCATGGCGGCCGCGCCTCGGCCCTTCGAGACGCTCGCCTTCGCTGCGCTAACTCGTCATGCCCGGCCTTGTGCCGGGCATCCACGTCTTAAATCGCGAGTCACAGCAAGACGTGGATGGCCGGGACAAGCCCGGCCATGACGATGCGGATGGGTCGAGCCTAGCGACGATTGTCATAGCCTCATCCCACCTTCACCACGCCCTTGCGCACCAGATCGTCGATCTCGCCGGTCTTGAGCCCGAGCACGTCGCGCAGCACCTCGGCGGTATTCTCGCCGAGCCGCGGCGGAAAGCGGTGCGCGGGCGCCGGCGTGTCGGCGAGCGCGATCGGATTGCCCATCACCTCGGCCTCGCGCCCGTCGGGAGCCGTGAGCCCGGTCACCATGTGGCGGTGGCGGATCTGCGGATCGGCGACCACCTGATCGAGCGTGTTGACGACCGCGACCGGAATGCTCTCCTGCTCGAGCAGCGCCACCCAGGCGGCGGCGGGTTTCGCCTTGAAGGCCTGTTCCAGGAGCGCCCACAGCTCGGTGCGGTTCTGGTAGCGCTCGCGATTGGTGGCGAAGCGCGGGTCCTCGGCGAGCGCCGGCTGTTCGAGCACGCCGCAGAGCGCCTGCCAGTTGGTCTCGGTGATGGCGCAGACCACGAAGTCCTTGCGGTCGCCGCCAGTGAAGCTGCGATAGATCGGGATCGAATCGTGGCCGCTGCCCTGGCGCGCCGGCACCTGGCCGGCGTGCAGAAAATAAGCCGCGTGATAGGTGAGCATCGCGGCCTGGCAATCGAGCATCGAGATGTCGATGGTCTCGCCCTGCCCTGTCGCGTTGCGGCGGTTGAGCGCCGCCAGGATGGCGATCGCGGCGTAAAGCCCGGCCGCGATGTCGCCGACCGGAATGCCGGCGCGCACCGGCGGACCGCCCGGCTCGCCGGTGAGGCTCATGCCGCCCGCGAGCGCCTGCACGATCATGTCGTAGGCGGGCTTGTCGCGATAAGGCCCGTCCTGGCCGAAGCCGGAGATCGCGCACCAGATCAGCTTGGGATTCTTGCGGCGCAGCTCGTCGGCGCGCAGCCCGAGGCGCGCGAGCACGCCCGGCCGGTTGTTCTCCACCACGACGTCGCAGGCTGCGGCGAGCCGCGCCACCAGAGCGACGCCCTCCGGGGTCTTGAGGTCGACCACGAGGCTGCGCTTGTTGCGGTTGAGCGAGACGAAATAGACGCTGTCCGGGCCGACGAAATGCGGCTGCATGGCGCGCGCGAGATCGCCCTGCGGCGCCTCGAGCTTGATGACCTCGGCGCCGAGGTCGCCGAGCACCTGGGTGCAGTAAGGCCCCGACAGGACCTGCGTCATGTCGAGAACGAGCAGGCCTTGCAGGAGCGGGCTGGCGCCGGGCATGGGGAGATCTATTCCGTGGTTTGGTGACGTGAGATCATCATAGCCACGCGCAAGGCCTCTCGGTCCCTCCCCCCTTGTGGGGGAGGGTTGGGGTGGGGGGTCGTCGTTGTGCGGATCACACCAACCGACTGCTACCCCCACCCCCGACCCCTCCCCACAAGGGGGAGGGGAGCTCGCCGAGCTCGTGGCGGTGTCGTCGATCCACACAGCGCGTTCAGTGCTTCGCTTGCAAATACCGCGCGGCGAAATCCGCATAGGATGCGTCGATCGGATCCTCGAACACCGCATCCGGCGACGCGATCAGGCGGCGCTGCTTGAACCAGTCGAAGTCGCTGCGCAAGGCCGCAAGGTCGATGCGGCCCCAGGGATCGAGCCCGGGGGGCGTCACCGTGGCGAAGATCGAACGATCCTTCACGCCGGTGTATTTGACCATGAGGTCGACGAACCAGTCGGCCGGCGGCGCACCCTTGGCATAGGCGGCGAGATAATCCTGGATGCCGCGCACATAGGCGACCATGAAGCGGCGCGCCGCCTCGCGGTCGGCGCGGAATTGCTCGGAGAAATACAACAGCGCGACCTGATCCACCGGCCGCATCTCGTCCTGGCGCGCCAGCACCCGGATCAGGCCATTCTTGATATTGAGCGACAGCAGCGGCTCGCCGAGATGGCCCGCCGCGATGCCGCCGTTGATTAGTGCGGGCACGACTTCCGGATAGCCCAGCGTCTTGATGTCGACGTCGTTGAGGGTGAGGCCGCATTTGGCGAGCCAGAGCTCGATCGAGTGCAGCACGCCGTTCGACAGTGACGCGTTCGAGATCGCCTTGCCCTTGAGGTCCTCGCAGCGCTGCACCGGCCCGTCCCGGCGGGTCACCAGGCCAAAATAGCTCCAGCCGGGGCGCGTCGAGCCCTTGTCGGCGACCGCCCGGATGCCGACCTTGCGCAGCTCCGCGTTCCACAAGCCGGCCGACACCGCGCCGCCGCCGACGTCGAGCTGACCGCCGCCGAGCGGCGCGATCATGGTGGCGGCGTTGGTGAAGGTGACGAGCTCGACCCGCAATCCAAGCTCGGCAAAATAGCCCTTCTCCATCGCCACATAGAGGCCGGCATCGGACGCCTGGTTGACGGTGCCGACATGAACGGTGCGGACCGGGTCGAGCGGCGCGAGCCGCGCGGTCTGCGCGGCCGCGCCGTGCAGCGACGCGGCGACGAGCAGACCCGCAAGCCAACCGGCGTGTCGCATCACAGCGTCTTGCGCGGCGTCGGGTCGAGCCCAAAAATGCGCGCCGCGTTGAGCCCCAGAATGTTGCGCTTGGCCTGCTCGGTGAGGAACGGCAGGTCATAGATGGTCGACGGCAGATCGAAATCGAAATGCGGGAAATCGGACGCAAACAGGAGCTGGGTCTCGGCGTTGATCATCTCCAGGGTGCACTGCAGCGCCTTGTGGTTGCTGATCTCCATCGGCTGGGTGGTGTACCAGCAGTGCTCGCGCATGTATTCGCTCGGCAGCCGCTTGAGCTGCGGGGCTTCCGACGGGCGCATCAGGAACTGATCGTCGAGCCGCTGCATCAGGAACGGCACCCAGGCGAGGCCGCTCTCGATCCAGATCGACTTGAGCCTGGGGAAGCGCTC
>DATBBS010000584.1:0-2604 GCA_036270895.1 Xanthobacteraceae bacterium | reverse complement strand
CAGGACCGGATTGGGCTTGTACTCCTCGCACGGCACCGCGAAGCACATGCGCAGGAAGTTGGTGGCGTAGTCGAGGTCGTTCTTCGGATACACGAAGGGCTGGCCGATCGAATATTTGTAGGCCATCGCGGCGAGCGTCGGCAGCTTCGCGATCATGCGGATCGACGCGATCATGCGCTGGTAGGGATCCGAGATGTCGGTGGAGTCGTGATAGAAGGCCGAGAGCGCGCCGACCGAGCCGACCATCACCGCCATCGGGTGGGCGTCGCGCCGGAAGCCCTGGAAGAACCGGCTCATCTGCTCGTGCACCATCGTGTGACGGGTCACCCGATAGTCGAAATCGGCCTTCTGGGCGGCGGTCGGCAATTCGCCGTAGAGCAGCAGATAGCAGGTCTCCAGAAAGTCGCCGTGCTCGGCGAGCTCCTCGATCGGATAGCCGCGATAGAGCAGGACGCCTTCGTCGCCGTCGATATAGGTGATCTTCGACTCGCAGCTTCCGGTCGAGGTGAAGCCGGGGTCGTAGGTGAACATCCCGGCCGTGTTGTAGAGCTTGGAAATATCGATGACGTCGGGGCCGATGGTCCCCTCATAGATCGGGAACGACCAGCTTTTGCCGCCGACCGTGAGCTGGCCGGATTTCAGATTGCTGCCGGACTTATCGTCCATGGTCTTGGTCCTCGCACCTGCGGTCGGCCGCTCCCCGGCGGATGTCGCGACGGTGAATGTGCCCCGTGATTTGGTGCTATCCCATACGGGTTTGCACCGCAAGATGCAGGCCCTCGAAATAGGCAGCGCGCCGGCGTCGCGCCATATGACGAAGGTCTTGCGGCCGTTCACATATTGGCGATGTGCGGGCAGCCGCCGGCGGCCCCGAGCCATGCGTTTTGCGTTGCGCTGGCGGGCCCGGCTCGGCTAGGCGGCCTGATCGCCCAGCCGCGCCAGGCTTTCGGTCTTGCCCAGCACGACCAGCACCTCGAAGATGCCGGGCGAGGTCGCCCGGCCGGTGAGCGCGGCGCGCAGCGGCTGGGCCACGGCGCCGAGCTTGACGCCTTCGGCTTCCGCGAAGGCGCGCACCGCCGCTTCGGTCGCTTCCGCGTACCAGGGCTCGACGGCGGCGAGCCGGGCGGCAAGCTTTCCCATCAGGGCGCGCGCCTCGCCGGTGAGCAGCGCGGCGGCCTTGTCGTCGAGCGCGAGCGGGCGGGTGGCATAGAGAAACTTCGCGCTGTCGATGAGCTCGACCAGCGTCTTGGCCCGCTCCTTCAGGGAGGGGAGCGCGGCGAGCAATTTGGCCTTGAGCTCGGGGGTGAGCCGGGCCGCCAGATCGGCGCCGCTGGCGACGTGCGGAAGCACGCCTTCGATCGCGGCCAGCAGGTCGGCGTCGCTCGTATTGCGGATGTAATGGCCGTTGAGATTCTCGAGCTTGGCGAAATCGAAACGCGCGGGCGAACGCCCGATCTGCGGCAGGTCGAAGGCCGCGATCATCTCATCGGTGGTGAACATTTCCTGGTCGCCGTGGCTCCAGCCGAGGCGGACCAGATAGTTGCGCAGCGCGGCCGGCAGGTAGCCCATGGCCCGGTAGGCGTCGACCCCGAGCGCGCCGTGGCGCTTGGAGAGCTTCGAGCCGTCGGGCCCGTGGATGAGCGGGATATGCGCCATCACCGGCACGCGCCAGCCGAGCGCGTTGTAGATCTGGGTCTGGCGCGCCGCATTGGTGAGGTGGTCGTCGCCCCGGATCACATGGGTGACCCCCATGTCGTGGTCGTCGACCACCACCGCCAGCATATAGGTCGGCGTGCCGTCCGAGCGCAGCAGCACGAGGTCGTCGAGATTCTCGTTCTGCCACACCACGCGGCCCTGGACCTGGTCGTCGATCACGGTCTCGCCGGTCTGCGGGGCCTTGAAGCGGATCACCGGCTTGACGCCGGGCGGGGCCGCGGCCGGGTCGCGGTGGCGCCAGCGGCCGTCATAGAGCTTGGAGCGGCCCTCGCGGCGCGCCGCCTCGCGCATCTCGGTGAGCTCCTCCGGGCTCGCATAGCAGCGATAGGCCTTGCCGGCCGCCAGCAGCTCCTCGGCGACCTCGCGGTGACGCGCCGAGCGGGCGAACTGATAGACCGTGTCGCCGTCCCAGGTGATGCCGAGCCAGGACAGTCCGTCGAGGATCGCGTCGATCGCGCCCTGCGTGGAGCGTTCGCGGTCGGTGTCCTCGATCCGCAGCAGCATCTTGCCGCCGCGCCCGCGCGCGTAGAGCCAGTTGAACAAGGCCGTGCGGGCGCCGCCGATATGGAGGAAGCCAGTCGGCGAAGGGGCAAAACGCGTGACGATGGGTTCGGTCATGTCGGGAGGATGGTAAGACCTGCGGGCGGTGGCCCCCGGTCGCGGGCCAAAAGGAGAGCCCGAGTCGCGAGCCCAACTCGCCCATCTACCATGGGGTTCCCGACAAAACAAAGATGCCTGTGGCTCGACGCGCGCCCGTGAATTTGGCACATAGGCGGCGCCGCGCGGGCGGCACGAGACGGACCGAGACCAGATGGCGGAAACCACGGCAGCGGAAGCAGGGCGCGATTTCATCCGCGACATCGTGGCGGCGGATCTCGCCGCCGGGCG